>NZ_JBQOJA010000002.1:0-196630 GCF_054971385.1 Marinococcus tarijensis
CACCTCCATCTATCGATCCTACTACGAATACGACGTGAGAGGTGCTTTTATCTGTCTCATTTATTTAGGTCACTCCATTTTTACTGCGGCCGGTGCTTTTATTAATAAACATTTTAATGGAAATCCGAAAGCTTTTGTTACCAGTTGTTATTTTTTACCGGATCCCGGTACAGATGGAAATGGCCGGTAGCCTTTCGCTCATTCGTCCGGTTAGTAATGCGTTCATGGCATTCGGGGCACATATACGTGTGAATCGGCCGGTTCCGAATTTTTTTTGCTTCCGGATTTTCATCGTCCAATTTATGAATTTCATCGCAGATTACGCACTTTACGCGCATCATTTCGTTTCACCTCTGCTTTGCTCAGCCAAAAGATATGCATCAAGTATAACACGGGCGCTGCTTTGAGAACAGAACGAGCCTTAGATGAATGAAACAGAAAAAAATAAACGGAGAAATCCGAAAAAGAATGGACAAATTTTCTGATCAAAATGGTACTATTATACATATAAGGGGGGATACATATGGCTAGTCGAGTATTTGACGAACTACCCGAAGAGATCGTCCATTTATTAAAGCAGGAACAATATGTGACGGTTTCTACTATCGAACCAAAAAGTTCCACCCCGGATGTTCACGCTGTTTCATGGGTTTATGCAGCTTCTCCGAGGATTCTCCGGTTTGCTGTTGATGCCCGGGCGTCTGCTGTGAAAAATCTGCGGGAGACACCTGGCATGGCAATGACTGTCATCGGCGGAGGCACTACGTATTCCATTGCAGGTAAAGGAAAAATTTTAACAACTGAAGTAAGTGGAATTTCTTTTCCGCTTGCGCTTATAGAAGTGGATGTTGTGGAAGTGAAGGACGTAATGTTCTATGGGTCAAAAATGCTCCGCGGACCGGTGTTTGAAAAGACATATGACCCGGAAGCGGCGGAAGAGTTAGACAATAAAGTACTTGAAGCTATGAGGAACATAAACGGAATATAATATCCCGATAGAGATAAGATAGGGGGAAGCATCTAATATGAAAAAAATTTACGTTTTAGATACAAACGTACTGCTCCAGGATCCCCAGGCAATTTATCAGTTTGATGAACATCATGTCGTAATTCCAGCTGTAGTATTGGAAGAAATTGATTCCAAAAAGCGATTAATGGATGAACTTGGAAGGAATGCGAGAGAAACAGCAAGAATTCTGGACCGCTTCCGTGGAAAAGGCAGACTGCATGAAGGAGTTCCTCTTGGTTCAGGAGGCACACTGCGTGTGGAACTGAATCACCGTTCGTATGAGAGCATGAAAGATACCTTTATCGAGGTAACCAATGACAACCGTATTCTCGCAGTGGCTCAAAATTTAAAGGACGAATACGAGCTGATGGGAGATTACCATGTCGTCATTATCAGCAAAGATGCTCTTGTACGCGTGAAGGCAGACGCACTTGGCATAACGGCCGAAGACTTTCTGAATGACCGCGTCACTCAGTACGACAATATTTACAAGGGGCATCAGACGCTCACGGTGGACCGGCCACTGCTTGACGCTTTTTTCGAGGAAGGTTCCCTGGCCTCTGAGGAAGTTTCGGAGGAAGGGTTCTGTCCTCATGAATTCCTCATTTTAAGAGACGCCCTGAGCAGCTCTTCGGCCCTTGCAAAGGTTGATGAATCCGGAAAAAGAATTCGCAAATTTACTTCCGACATCGACCATGTGTGGGGCATCCGCCCGAAAAATGTCGAACAGAAGATGGCACTTGAGCTGCTGCTCAGAGAAGACATCCCGCTTGTGACGTTAACCGGAAGAGCAGGAACTGGAAAGACTCTGTTAACTCTGGCGGCCGGTTTACTGCAGATCGAAGACATGGAGCGTTACCATAAGCTTTTGGTGGCAAGACCTGTCGTTCCGCTTGGGAAGGATATAGGTTATCTTCCGGGAGAAAAGGATGAAAAACTGCGTCCCTGGATGCAGCCTATCTACGATAATCTGGAGTATTTATTTAATGCCAAAAAGCCAGGAGAGCTCGATTCCATTCTCGCCGGGATGGGGTCAATACAAGTGGAAGCTTTAACTTACATCCGGGGGCGAAGCATTCCGGATCAGTATATTATTATTGATGAAGCCCAAAACCTGACAAAGCATGAAGTGAAAACGATACTGACAAGGGTTGGGGAAGGCAGTAAAATTGTTTTTCTCGGCGACCCGGCTCAGATCGACCATCCGTACCTTGATGAACTGAACAATGGACTCGCATATGTGGTTGAAATGTTTAAAAACCAGGGGATCAGTGGGCATGTAAAACTGGAAAAAGGGGAGCGCTCCGGCCTTGCCCAGCTTGCAGCAGATATATTATAGAGAAACGACAGCTGGGGTTGCTCCAGCTGTCGTTTCTGATTATTTTACCCGGAACCCTGTCACGTGACGAATAGGATCGGCTTTATTGGATCCGTCGCCGTAATAAATATGGACCGGTCCGTCTTCTTTCAACGGGCTTCCTTTATGGGAAAAGGCTACGATAAAATTTTTCGCTTCCTCGAGAGACACGAGATGAGTTTGTGCTTCAGTTTCCACAACGACGTGGCTGGCATCTTCTTTCGGTTCGGCGTTCTCCAAAAACGGCTCAAATCTGATGCCAAATGAGCCATTAATGATAGCTTCTTTTTTATTGCGTACCTTATTGGTGCGTCCCCGGCCAGGATCCGGAGCGTTGGATCCTTCCTCGCGGTCTCTTGCAAATCTTCTGGCTGTATGATCAGCTTCTGTGGAAGGCTGTTCTTCAGCGGAAGGATCGGTATCAAAATACGTATCGAGATCAATTTTACGGTCGTCAAAGATCCAGGTAGTAGGATCGAGAGTGATTGGGAAATGAACATTTCCCTGAATCATTACAATGAAATTCATGAGGAACTCCTCCAATTTAATAACTGCTGATAGGAACTGGTTTTTATGCTACCACAACCGGGTAATAGAGAAAAAGCAGAAGCTATTGCTGCCCCCGGAGGTTATGGCATATAGTCTGAAGAATCAAGATTTTATACGCAAACCATCTTGCTTTTTTTTAAATGAACAGATAAGATGAATAGAAGGAGTCAGCTTGTAGGAGGGATTGCCTTGAGCATGAGGGCAGCAACAGAACATAGTGAGAAAGCGTATGCTTTATTAAAAGCAGATGCTGAGAAAATTAGAAAACTTATTGAAGTACAGATGGACAACCTGACAATGCCTCAATGCCCGCTTTACGAAGAGGTGCTTGATACACAAATGTTTGGCCTTTCAAGAGAAATTGATTTTGCCATTCGTTTGAATCTCATCGACGAACATACCGGTAAACAAATTCTTTCTGAACTCGAACGGAAACTTGCTGCTTTTCATGAAGCAACAGTCGGTGGATGAGCCAAGCTATTCTAATTGAATAGCTTGGTTTTTTTACAAATAGCTATATTTTTAATTAAAAGTTTTATTCGGATGAAAAACAGGGTAAAGAAACGTTACGCAGGAGCCTCCCGTAATCAAAATAGGCATAAATTTTTAAAAAATGAGAATATTACTTTGACAGATGGCCTGGTTCTTGCGTATGATAATTTATATTTAGAATTATCAGTTATTGAAGATAATTCTGATTGAACCTATCGGGATAAGATAGATACATCCTGCAGGAGATGCATTAGATAAGAGGAGGAGAAGGATGAACGGTCTAGAGAATATTAAAAAGGTATTAGTAGCAAACCGCGGTGAAATTGCTATACGCATATTTCGGGCGTGCACCGAATTACATATACGCACCGTGGCTATTTATTCCAATGAAGATGTAGGTGCCTTTCACCGTTATAAAGCAGATGAAGCATACTTAGTTGGCGAAGGGCAGAAGCCGATCGATGCATACCTGGATATTGAAGATATTATCCGTACGGCAAAAGAGAATGGTGTCGATGCTATACATCCAGGCTACGGTTTTCTTTCTGAAAATATTGATTTTGCCAGAAGGTGTGACGAAGAGGGCATCACCTTTATTGGGCCTGAGACCCGTCACCTGGAAATGTTCGGTGATAAAGTTAAAGCAAGAGAAACAGCTATCGCTGCCGATCTACCTGTTATTCCGGGAAGTGACGGGCCGGTAGACAGTGTAGAGGAAGTAAAAGATTTTACTGACAAGCACGGCTTCCCGATCATGATTAAAGCTTCCCTTGGCGGCGGCGGGCGCGGCATGCGTATCGTCCGAGACGCGGAATCCCTGGAGGATGCTTACGATCGTGCGAAATCCGAAGCAAAATCTGCTTTTGGCAACGACATTGTTTACGTTGAAAAATTCGTGGAAAATCCAAAGCACATCGAAGTACAGGTGCTCGGTGATAAAGCAGGAAACGTTATACATTTATACGAGCGGGACTGCTCCATTCAGCGCCGTCACCAGAAGGTAGTGGAGGTAGCGCCGAGTATTGCGCTCGATGAGTCGCTGCGGGAACGTATTTGCGATGCAGCTGTTCAGCTCGCCAGAAATATTGAATATGTGAACGCGGGTACGGTAGAGTTTCTCGTAAACGATAAGGGTGAGTTCTTCTTCATTGAAGTGAACCCGCGTGTTCAGGTGGAGCACACAATCACAGAAATGATTACCGGCGTGGACATCGTTCAGTCCCAGCTGAAAATTGCTGATGGGGGCACGCTGCACGACGACTCCATAGATATTCCGGAGCAAAAGGATATTAAAACGTTCGGGTATGCTATTCAGTCCAGGGTGACCACGGAGGATCCTGCGAATGATTTCATGCCGGATACCGGACGCATCATGGCTTACCGTTCAAGCGGCGGCTTTGGGGTGAGACTGGACGCTGGTAACGGTTTCCAGGGCGCGATCATTTCCCCGTATTACGATTCGCTGCTCGTGAAGGTATCCACATGGGCACGTACGTTTGAAGGAGCTTCTGAAAAAATGCTCCGAAACCTGCGGGAATTCCGGATCCGGGGTATTCGTACAAACATTCCGTTTCTGGAAAATGTCGTCCAGCACGATAAGTTCATTAACGGGACCTATGACACCTCCTTTATTGATTCGAGTCCAGAGCTGTTTGTATTCCCGGTGCGTCAGGACCGGGGCACGAAAATGCTCACATTTATCGGTGAGACAATTGTAAACGGGTACCCAGGGCTTGAAAATACACCAAAGCCGACGCTCAACAAGCCGGTAGTGCCAAAGATCGATAAGAAAAAACCGATACCGAGAGGAACGAAGCAGATTCTCGATGAACAGGGACCGGAGGGGCTTGCGAACTGGGTGAAGGAGCAGAACGAAGTGCTTTTGACCGATACCACGTTCCGCGACGCCCACCAGTCGTTGCTTGCTACCAGGGTCCGAAGCGACGATCTGAAGCGTATCGCAGAGCCGACCTCCCGGATGCTCCCTAACTTATTCTCCTCGGAGATGTGGGGCGGAGCCACCTTTGATGTGGCCATGCGTTTTCTGCATGAAGATCCGTGGACCCGGCTGATTGAACTTCGTGAGCGTATGCCGAACACGCTTCTGCAGATGCTTTTCCGCTCGTCAAACGCTGTCGGATACAAAAACTATCCGGATAACCTGATTAAAGAATTTGTTCATAAATCAGCACATGCCGGTATCGATGTGTTCCGTATCTTTGATTCCCTTAACTGGCTGAAAGGCATGACGCTTACGATTGATGAAGTGCGCCAGACAAACAAAATTGCTGAGGCAGCTATGTGTTATACAGGGGATATTCTCGATCCGAAACGAGAAAAATATGACCTGAAATACTATAAGAATCTTGCAAAAGAGCTTGAAAACGCTGGCGCCCACATTCTGGGCATCAAGGATATGGCAGGCCTGTTAAAGCCGGAAGCCGCGTACCAGCTTGTCTCTGAGCTAAAAGATTCGATTTCCATCCCAGTTCACCTGCATACGCATGACACGAGCGGCAATGGTATTTTCACATATGCCCGCGCCGTTGAAGCAGGAGTGGATATTGTGGATGTGGCTGAAAGCTCCATGGCAGGTCTTACTTCCCAGCCAAGCGCAGACGGTCTGTACTATGCCCTATCCGGAAATAAGCGCCAGCCGAAGATTGATGTTGGCGCCCTGCAGGAGCTCAGTGACTTCTGGGATACGACCCGTGAATACTACCAGGGATTTGAAAGCGGTATGCGTTCGCCTGCACCTGAGGTATATGAACACGAAATGCCAGGCGGTCAGTACAGCAATCTGCAGCAGCAGGCTAAAGCGGTAGGCCTTGGCGACCGCTGGCGTGAAGTGAAAAAAATGTACCGCCGCGTGAATGACATGTTTGGAGATGTTGTAAAAGTAACACCATCGTCGAAAATTGTCGGGGATATGGCACTGTATATGGTCCAAAACGATCTGACAGAAGAAGACGTGTACGATAACGGCCAGAACCTCGATTTCCCGGACTCCGTAGTGGAATTCTTCCAGGGGTATTTAGGACAGCCGCACCAGGGCTTCCCGGAAAAACTTCAAAAAATTATTTTGAAGGACCGTACTCCTATTACGAACCGTCCGGGTGAAAACCTCGAACCGGTCGACTTTAAAGCTATTGAAGAAGAGCTCTTTAATACACTCGACCGGCCAGTGACGAGCCATGATATGATTTCCTACGCGATGTATCCAAAAGTATACATGGAGTTTGAACAGTTCCGTCAAAGCTTCAGTGATGTGTCTGTGCTGGATACACCGACATTTTTCTACGGGCTGGAGCTCGGAGAGACAGTGGAAGTGGAAATTGAAAAAGGAAAGACGCTGATCGTGAAGCTCATCTCTGTATCAGAGCCGGATGAAACGGGTCATAGAAACGTGTATTTTGAATTGAACGGACAATCCCGTGAAGTAGTTGTGAAGGATAAAAACGCTAAAGTGGATGCCGGTGTGCGTCCGAAAGTAGACAAATCAAATCCTAATCAAATTGGAGCGACTATGCCTGGAACTGTGCTGAAAACCTCTGTAAAAGAGGGAGATGAAGTGACTAAAGGCGACCAGCTCATGATTACGGAAGCAATGAAGATGGAAACGACCGTACAGGCTCCATTTGATGGAAAAATTAAAGGCGTGTATGTAGGAAATAATGAACCGATCGAATCGGGAGATCTTCTTATCGAATTTGAATAACAGTTAAAAAAGATCGGCCGGCGGGCCGGTCTTTTTTTATGATGAATAAAAAAAGTGAAAGTGATTTCTTCTCAGCGCTGAGAGGATATTTCTGAAAGGAAAAAATCTGTTGAAAAGGATGTTTTCTTCAGGAAAAAGCGTAAAATAAACGGAAAAAAGGTATAGAATTGAAGAGGAAGCATTAGGGTGTAAAAGGAGCGGAGTGTATGACTGAAGTAAGTGCTTTATGGATGCGAAGGGATTTAAGGTTAACAGATAACCGGGCAATGCATGAAATGCAGCGATGGGTGGAAGCCGAAGGGGGCAGGCAGTGGTTTTTAGTTTTTCATCTTGATCCAGACTTTTATGAATATTCGTGCCCTCATCATGATTATTTTTTTCAAAATCTAGAAAAATTTCGTAAAGAATGCGATGATCAACATATACAATTATATTTTCTGCACGGTCCAGCGAATGAGGCTTTCACGTACTTAAAAGAAAAAGTTCCGGCGCTTACGCATTTATTTTTTAATGAAGACGAAGCACCGCAAGCGGCCCGGCGGGATAACCAGGTATTAAAAGAAATGGAGCAGAAAAGCGTAGCAGCACATGCTTATAAAGATGCTCATTTTCATCGCTCCGATGAAGTGAAGAAAAAGGACGGAGGATTTTATTCTGTCTACACTCCATATTATCGTGCCTGGCGCCAGCTTGAAAAAGAACAGCCGTATGAATGCAGACTCGACCGTATTATCAGCCAACAGGCCCGTCTGGAACTGCCGCAGAAGGCCGCTTATAATAAGCTGTCTTCTTATTTGAACAATAACGAAAAGACGTGGGAGTGCACTGCGGAGAAAGACGGGCGGGAACGGCTGGAAACGTTTGTGGAGGAAATTGCCCCGGCGTATCATGAAACGAACAATGCGCTTTCGAGCGACGGAACGAGCCGGCTTTCTGCCTGCTTAAAAACCGGCCGGCTTTCAGTGCGGACGATTTATCAAGCCCTTTCAGAGCAGCTTGAAGAAGGGAACCCGGGGGCTGAAGCTTTTGTCAGTGAACTCGCCTGGAGGGATTACTACAATATGATTCACGCCACGCGGCCTGAGCTGAAAAACAAGGAGCTGAAAGAGGCGTACCGGGATCTGCCGTGGGAGTATGATGAAAAGAGACTGCAGACGTGGAAGGAAGGCCGTACCGGGTATCCGATTGTAGATGCCTGTATGCGGCAGTTAAATGAAATAGGCTGGATGCATAACCGCGGAAGAATGATCGCTGCTTCCTTTTTAACTAAGGATTATTTGATCGACTGGAGAGAAGGGGAAAGGTATTTTGCTGAAAGGCTGATTGATTATGATCCTTCTTCCAATGCCGGGGGATGGCAGTGGGCTGCGTCTACTGGTACGGATGCGGTACCGTACTTCCGCGTATTTTCTCCAGTGAGGCAGAGTGAACGTTTTGATCCGCAGGGCGATTATATTCGTGAATATGTGCCGGAGCTTCAGTCAGTTCCCCGAAAATATATTCATACTCCGTGGAAAATGAGTGAAAAGCGGCAGCGGGAGTACGGCTGCATCCTCGGAGAGGACTACCCGGAGCCTGAGGTGGACCACTCGGTACAGCGAAAAAAGGCAATTGAAATGTTTAAAGGAGAGTAAGCCATGGACATTCGCCGTATGAAAAAATCAGAAATTGATCAGAGTCTGGATCTGGCACAATATGCTTTTCAAATTCATTTAACAGAGGAACAGCGACGGGAGAGGCGGCGGACTATCGTTCCTCAGGATAACTGGGTCGCGGTCGAACGGGGCAAGGTCCTCTCTAAAGTAGCTATTTTCCCCACGGTGGTTTACCTTGGGGACGTAAAAATGCCGATGGGAGGGATTTCCGGTGTGGCAACATGGCCGGAAAAGCGCAGGGGCAGCCTGGTGCGTTCATTGCTGAAAGAAGCACTGGTGGATTTGAGGGACCGCGGGGTTCCGATCTCGATGCTTTATCCGTTTTCGACTTCCTTTTACCGGAAATTCGGCTGGGAGGTGTTCTGTGATACAAAGCACTGGACAGTGACGAAAAACGAGCTTCCGGATACTGGGGAGCCTGAAAAAGGCAGCATTCGCCGAATTTACCAGCAGGACTGGCAGATTCTCGACTATATCTATCAGAAGTGGGCGAAGCAGTATGCCGGCATGATTGCGCGTTCTGAACAGTGGTGGAAAAACCGGACGCTTCAGCGAAAAAAAGGGAATGCCGCTGTTTACACTGATGCGAATGGTTTTGACAGCGGATACGTGCTGTATGAGGTAAAAGAGCAGCAGCTGACCGTGCATGAATTTGTGGCCTGGCATGAAGATGCCCGCAGAGAATTGTGGCGGTTTTTGGCGAATCACGATTCCATGATTGAAACCGCTAAAATTTCACCGGTTATTGATGATCCCAGCCGTTATCTGCTGCCGGAGCCGAAAATTGAAGAAACGAGAAAAAGCTACTTTATGGCCCGGATTGTCGATGTATATCCATTTTTGCATCAGTATCCATTGAATCTGCCGGTCGAGGAGTCTCTGGTTCTGCATGTGGAGGATGACTTCTGTGATTGGAACAATACGAGCTGGCAGCTGTATAAATCGAAGGAGGGCCGGACAGAAATTAAAGAAGTTCTCTCCAACCGTACCGGTATCGAACTTTCCATTAATACTTTAACCGCTCTTTTTATGGGGTATATTACCGTACGTGAAGCTGAGCGCACGTCGCTGGTGAAAGGAAATAAACAGCAGCTTGAGCTTCTTGACCGAGTTCTTCCGGGATTCACTCCATTTATGTATGACTTTTTCTAATGCAAAAAAGCAGGCCTTTTAATGATGAAGGCCTGCTTCTTTCTGCTTGATATTATTGGAGGTGCTGGTAGGCTCTGATGATGAAAGGGCCGGACGTCTCGTAATAATCACGAGCATATAGGTCATAATAGTGAAAATAATGCTGATTGTCAGCGCGTGAATAAGCACTGATGTTAAATGAGGCGCTCCGAAAAGGAGAGCGATACCTGCGCCTGCCTGAACGAGTATTAAAATGAATGTCATCACACTCATAGCAGTAAGGGAGGTGTAGGCCCTGAATCGTTTCAGCGTCCAAATCATCAGAACTGCGACGACAATCATGAGGGCGACAGCAGCACCGCGATGGATCCATCCGGCCATCTCTGCTCCGCCGGAGTGCTTTACATAGGCCCCGGTATAGATGACGGCGTAGGAATAGACGATAGTAGCGATCAGGTAACTGCGGTAGCCTTTCGTTACTTTAGGCTGCAGCGACGGCTTCTCGTTATCCTCAAATGCCAGTATTGTGAGCATGATCACTGTGGCAAGCGAAATGGCACTAATGCCGAAATGAAGCGCGAGCACGAGACTCGAGTTACCCCAGATAACAGCACCGGCCCCCATTAATCCCTGAAAGATAATAAACAATACAGCCATCAGCGCCATAAATTTTGTCTCCCGTAAGTGGGAAAGCTTCACGGACGACCAGATAGCAAGAATGATAACAAAAAGTCCCATCAGTCCCGACCAGAGCCGGTGGCTGTATTCAATGATAGTGGCAACGGCAGGGTTGGAAGGTACTACTTCCCCGAAGCAAAGCGGCCAGGTGGCACCGCAGCCTTCGCCGGACCCTGTGTTAGTCACCAGAGCTCCCTGCAGCAGTACAATGAGCATGCCGATGGAAGTAATGACGCCAAATGTGCGTAGTCCCCAGTGCAAAATAAGTCACTCCTTCAATATAAATGCAATTAAAAATTTCGCGTTTTTCTTACATAATTAATCGTAGATTTCCAGTCTGAAAAAGTCAATTTTTAATACTGGCCCGCCCGTGAACAAATAATGAAATGTGAAAAATATGTGAAAGCAGCAATGGCAAAGAAAAAACGTTCACTGGATTGTTAATTCAGGGTTCTGCAAAAAGCCGCATGATTTAGTATAATATAACCGCTACCAGAGAAGAGGAGGAATATACGTGTCGCAATTAAAAGCCGAAGAACAGAAGCGCACGAATCGTACGCATACGTGGATCGTGATACTGCTTAGCGTAATTATTAACGGGCTCGTCACGGTTTTGATTTTTGTAGAAGGCGGCGGGCAGACATTTAACGGCTTCGATTTAACCATTCTGCCGATGATGAATGCAATATTTAATAGCTTTACTACTGTATTTTTACTCGGGGCTTTATACTTTATTTTAAGAAAAAATATTAAGATGCACCGCCGGTTTATATACGGGGCATTCTCGACCACCGCTCTTTTTCTCGTCACGTATCTGGCGTATCACAGCCTTGCTTCGAGCACGTCCTACGGCGGAGAAGGAATCATTCAATATGTGTATTACTTTATTTTGATCTCTCACATTATTTTGGCAGCATTGATCGTGCCGCTTTCAATCTATACTTTTTTAAAAGGCTTTACGTATCAGGTGCAGAAGCACCGTAAAATTGCCCGGTGGACGATGCCGCTGTGGCTGTATGTGAGCATTACCGGCGTAGTGGTTTATTTCATGATCGCTCCGTACTATTAAAAGAAAGGAAAGCCCCGGCGGCTTTCCTTTTTTATACTCTGAAATTTAATTTGATGAGTCCTGCTTCCCGTGCAGAGGTAAAAGCAATAACCGTAAGTGGCCCAACGATAAAGCCTACTACGCCGAGAAGGGTAAGTCCGAGATACAGGCTGATTAACGTGGCAAGCGGGGAGAGACCGATATGGTGTCCCATTACTTTTGGTTCGACAGTACGGCGGATGATGAGCAGAACAATACCGAGCGCCAGCAGCTGTGTTCCAAGCACAAGATCACCGCTGATGTACATATAGATAGACCACGGGGCGAGAATGGCGATCGAGCCGATAATTGGAATGAAGTCAACAGCCCAAATAATCAGACTCATCACAATCGCCACTTCCGGGGTGAAAATCATCAATCCGATAAACGTGACGGCCAGTATAATTAAGCTGACCAAAAATTGGGCTTTGAAGAAGCCTAGAATTACTTCAGCAAGCCGGCTGGTCATGAATTGAAACTTTTCACCAGTTTCAGGCTTTAAAAAGGAATAGAATTTATCCGTTAGTCTGGGAAGATCGATCATGAATAAATAGAGAGCGATCAAGTACACTAAAAACATGATTAAATAGCCGGGGATAGAAGCCACAACCGCCGTCGCCTGATTCAGCAGATCGTCGCTTGCGATATTTTCCTGAAGCCCGGTAAGCATTTCGGCGATCCGGCTGTTGATCTGGTCGATGGTGTCCTGTGGCAGATTCCACTGCTCATAGCGGTTATTCAGCCCGGTTTGAATGTTTTCCACGGTGTCCACAAGGTTGCTGATATATGTAGGGAGGTTTTTGGAGAAAGCCACCAGCTGGGTGATCACCTGCGTAATCAACAAATAACCGAGTAGAATCAATAGTAAAAGAAAAGCCGAGAAAACGAGCATAACTGAAAACGGCCGCTTAATCTTAAGAGAACGCATAGCGAGTCGCACAGCCGGGGAAAGGGCCAGGGCTGTCAGCCACGCAAGAATAATAGGACCTGAGACTGGCAGAATAAAGTAAAGAGCGACGAGGGCAAGAACGATGCCGATAAACCGGAAGATATTTTTTTTTGTGAGGAGGGCGGTCACAGGGAAACTCCTTTCGTCAAAATGAAGCAGTATGTACGTACTTTATTCATTATAATGTATTTAAACGGATAGTAGTACTAAATTAATGGACACTGGTCAGGAGCGGGCAGCCTGTTTTAAATAAAAGGTGCCGTCTGCTTTTGCAATAAGCCGGTTTTCTTCATCATAAACTGCGGCTTCGGCATAGGAGATCCGGCGGCCGACAGTGACTGGAGACGCTTTACAGGTGAGCTGCCTGCCGGTGCCGGCGGAAATAAATTGTACGTGAATATCGATCGTTAAAATATCGCCTGGGACAGGAGAGAGCTCCGAAAGAAGCACCCCCATGGAATTATCCATGATCGTCGTCAGTACGCCGCCGTGAACGATACCGTGAGTGTTGTGCAGGCCGGAATGAACGGGAACCTGGGCGCAGAGCGTTTCTTCATCCTCCCAGTAGGTAGACGTATGCATTAAATGCTCCACGCCGCTTCTAGCGTCTGAAGTGTCCCAGTCGTGCAGCAGTTTAAGATAATGCCTGGTCAGCTCTTTGGCCTCCGGCGAGCCATCTGCCAGAATGCTTTCAAGCATCTCCTGTTCTGTCAGCTGGGGTGAATGTTTTTCCGTCATGTTTGTCATCCTCTCCGTAGTGCACTTCTTTTTATATTGTAGCAATAAGATAAAAAGCGAACAAATATGATGATTCGTTCTTCATAGAATGAGGGGATCCGTGATAAAATAAAAGCGGAGGTGAATGTATGTCTGTAATAGAAGCATCGACGTCTGTAGATATACTCGAGCAATCGGAACAGTTAGGACACATGGTTGTAGAGTCTGATATATATATCGAATACAAGGAAGCCAAAAAAGCGATGAAGGAAGATCCGGAGGCCCAGGAAAAAATTAATAATTTTTTAAGCTGGAAGGATCAGTACGAAGAAGTACAGCGCTTCGGGGCATACCATCCGGACTATAAGACAACCGCCAAGCAGGTGAGAGTCGTAAAGCGGGAAATGGATATGCATGAAACCGTCATCCGGTACCGTCAGGCAGAAAAAGCGCTTGACAATTTACTGACAGAAATATCCACTCTGGTGGCGGAATCCGTATCATCTTCCATCAAAGTGCCGACAGGCAATCCGTTTTATGATAACCAGTCAGGCGGCTGTTCGACCGGCGGAGGCTGCGGCTGCTCCTGATAAACATAAAACCTCCTCTTTTAGGGTATACCTCCTTTAAAGAGGAGGTTTTTACTATGTTTAAAGGTGTGTTTGAAGCCCAGACGGTAGTGTCTGCGTCCAGACAAGAAGTCTGGAATTACTTTCAGGACCCGGTGCAGCTTGAAGAGATGACGCAGTTTCCCGAAGTCGAGGTGGAGGCCTCCGGCAAAACTGAAGCGGGGGCGGAGATCCGGCTGTACCTTTATTTTGGTCTATGGAAAACGGTATGGGATTCGGTTATTACTTACGTGGATGAACCGAGCTCGTTTCAGGATGAAGGAAAAAAACTGCCTTTTCCGTTTACGGCATGGAAGCACACTCATACTTTCCAGGAGCTCGGGCCGCTCACGGGAGTTCATGATTACATCGAATTTGAGTCAGTGGTGCCGGCATGGGTGGTGAAGTGCTTTTTAGGCGGAATGTTTAAAAGCCGCAAAGCCTTTGTAGTAAAACAGTTCAGTCCGGAAAATAAAGGAAGCTCCGCTTTTTAATCAAAAGCGGAACTTCCTTTAATCAGATTGAAATTCGCGGTGGACCATAACGAGAATAGCCCGCCGTGTAATGAGGCCGACAAAGGCACCTTCATCATCTTCAATACATACAAATGGATGGTTGATAGAAAGCGTCAATGCCTTCCCAAAGTTATCGTCCACGTTCATTTTCGGAACCTTTTCCGACATGACCGTTTCCACAGTATGCTCATGGAGCTTATCCATTTCGATCCGTTCTGTGCCGAGGATCGTATCAAGTACCTGGGCCTTGCTGATCTGGCCCTGTACACGGTAATGAGTATCTAGCACCGGGACCGCAGTGTAACCGGATTTAATTAGTATTAAAAGCGCATGGTCGAGGGGATTGGCTGCCTGTACATGGGCTACTTTTTCGTGACCGATGATCAGTTCAGCTATTTCCTGATCCATAATATTTGTGTTTTTTAACTCATGAAGCACTGTCATCACATACTTTCATTGATTTCTCATTAAAGCAAAAGAACGATAACTACAACAGAGAGATATAAAGACATGTTGAATAATAAAAGGATTTCAAATTTTCGTCAAGTTCCAAAAAACGCAATTAACGGTAATCTGAGCGCTTTTAGGCAGACCAAAGACAGCTGTTGGTTCAAATTGACTCAACAGCTGTCTTTTGGAAGAAAATGGGGTCAGCCTTTTCGCATATTGAAGGCTGCGTTCAGCTGGCCGCGCAGCATTCTTTCCCGCAATTCTTTGTTTTTCATTTTCTTTTGTTCCATGCGGCGGATTTCAAATGTCTGCATACCGTCTTCCATTTTTTCTGCAATATCGAGGAGCCGCTCTACATCCAAAAAAGAATATTTCCTGGTCCCGCCGGAGGTGCGGTCAGGGTAAATCAGTTTACGTTCTTCATAGTAGCGGATTTTTCTTTCGGAAAGTCCGGTTAATTCGCTCATAACTCCAATCGTAATTACCTTTTTATCTTTGTATGACGACATAGTCTGCTCCCCTTTTCATCTCTTTTGTAAGCTAATATACCATAATAACTTTTTGGTGTATGGTCATTTGTTAGATTACCTTACATAACAGAGGAATGAGAATGCAAAATCAATGCTTGAACCTGCGAAAAGGGGGGAAATAATAGATAAACGACTATAGCTTACCAATTGAAAGTAATTGCTATGGATTACGAGGATACAACGGACCACGGGTTCTTTCACATAAGAATCGGGTCAAACGGGCTTTAACTATGTATATTACTGATTGTTGACGGATAAAACATGTGATAATCTATTAATTGTGAAATTTTTGAACAATTCACATCATAATAACAAACCAGGAAATATACACGAACGATATTTATACAAAGACTGGAAATAATGACAGGAGTGACAGGAAAATGAAAGTAGCTAAATTTGGCGGAAGTTCTCTGGCAAGTGCGGAGCAGATAAAAAAGGTCGCAGATATTGTAGCGACAGACGAAGACCGTAAAGTGGTAGTAGTATCCGCCCCTGGCAAACGAAGCAGTGAGGATACGAAAGTAACAGATTTATTAATCGCCCTCGCCGAAGCCTGCCTGGAGAATTCCGGGGTGGAAGAGGCCAAAAACAGAGTACTGGAACGCTTCCGTAGTATTACAGCCGAATTGAACTTATCAGACGACATTATTGCAACTATTGAGAGTGATATTGAAGCGCGGATTCAGTTCAGCAAAAGTAACGAAGGGCGTTTCGTTGACCAGATGAAAGCCGGAGGCGAAGATAATAACGCTAAGGTAGTGGCAAGGTATCTTCAAAGCATCGGCACCGTGGCCGAGTATGTTAATCCAAATGATGCCGGCCTGTTTGTGAGTGACACTCCCGGAAATGCCCAGGTGCTGAACGAATCCTACGACCACATTTATAAGCTGCGAGAGCGCGAAGGAGTGGTAGTATTCCCAGGATTCTTCGGCTATTCGAAAGAAGGGGACCTCGTTACCTTTTCCCGGGGAGGATCAGATATTACCGGCTCCATTCTGGCTGCGGGGGCACAGGCTGATCTTTACGAAAACTTCACAGATGTGGACTCGGTATTTGCGGCCAATCCGACAGTGGTGGACAGTCCGTGCGCGATTAAGCGGATGACTTATCGTGAAATGCGGGAGCTTTCCTATGCAGGATTTGCTGTTTTTCATGATGAAGCACTCATTCCGGCTTTTCGCAAAAAAATTCCGGTCTGCGTGAAAAATACAAATAATCCGCAGGGAAGCGGGACGATGATCATTTCGGAACGGGAATATTCCTTGAATCCGATTATCGGCATTGCGGCAGATAAAGGATTTGAAACTATCTATGTGCGCAAATACTTAATGAACAGAGAAGTAGGTTTTGGCCGCCGGCTGCTTGCGATTATTGAAGACGAAGGAGTTTCGTATGAGCACATGCCGTCAGGGATTGACGACACGTCCATCATTATCGAAGAAGGCCAGATGTCCAAAGAAAAAGAAGAGCGTATCATTGAGCGGATCATGAATGAACTCGATGCAGACGACGCCTACATTGAAAAAGGATATGCGATGATTATGCTCGTAGGCGAAGGCATGCACGAGACGGTGGGTGTAGCTGCCCGTGCGACCCGTGCCTTCTCTGAAAAAGGCATTAACATTGAAATGATCAACCAGGGCTCATCCGAAGTGTCACTTAGTTTCGGGATTGCTGAAGGGCATGTTGATGAAGCCATCCGCGGTTTATATGAAGAATTTTTCAGCACGAAAGAAATACTGCAGTAAAAATAAAGAGGGCGGCCCCGGGGCTGCCCTCTTTTGTACATAAAAAGCTAATCCTTTTGTTTTTCTTTTAGAAGCTGTTTAATATCGCTCAGCTCGCTCTCCATGTGATCGAGCTGCTTCTGCAGCCTGTCTTCGCTTTCTTCGGCTTCCGCTTTTTCAACGTTGCTTACAATGACGCCGACAAACAGGTTAAACACAACAAACGTTCCGACGAGCACAAAGGAGACAAAATAAATCCAGCTTAATGGATTCGTTTCAGCGATTGGGCGCATGACTGCACTTGCCCACGACTCGAGGGTTACAACCTGAAACAGTGTCAGTAAGGACTGAAAGATGTCCCCGAAATACTCAGGGGCTACGTCACGGTAAAGCATTGTTCCAATTACGGCATATACGTAAAAAATGATGCTCATCAGAATCATGATATTCCCTAACGAAGGGATGGTACGGAGCAGAGCATCCACAAGTCGCCGCAGGGAAGGAACAACTGTGATGGCCCGGAGGACCCGGAGCACACGAAGTATCCGGAGTACCGTAATAAAAGCTGAGCCTGCGAAAATGTGACCGGCTGCTACAATGAAGAAATCAAACCAGTTCCAGGGAGACCGGAAAAACCGATAGGAGGGGAAAACACCTAAAAACCGGATGATAACTTCGATGGTAAAAAGCCAGAGGAGTATGTAATTTAACACAGAAAACGTATTTTCGTAGCGCCTGTACAAGTTTTCAGAGGTTTCAAGCCCTACGAGGAGGGCATTGAATAAAATAAGTGTCGTTACAACAGCGGTGAAAACCGGCTGATCCAAAATGACAGCTAAACGCTGCCGAAAACGGGTAAAGGTAGATATCTCGCGCATGGGTGGACTCCTTTAAAAAGATGTGAACCGTTTTGATTGTACAGAAAAAAATAGACAAAGAAAAGAAATAGCTGTGTGAGGAGGAATTATATGAACCCGGATGTCATTATTGTCGGTGCCGGCCTTGCCGGATGGAGTGCGAACCGCGAGCTCGAAAAGCACGGCCTGCGCACTGTGGTTGCAGAAAAAAGCAGAGGACTTGGCGGGAGAATGGCGACACGAAGACTGGACAACAGCCGTGCGGACCACGGGGCTCAGTTTTTCACTGCTAGAAGTCAGTCGATGAAAGAGACAGTAAAAGAATGGGAAGCGGCGGGGTACATACGTAATTGGAGCAACGGATTTATTCAGCTCGAAAACCTTGAGCAACAGCAGCATTTTCAAGGAGACGGTCACCCGAGATACGTTGGGCGGGCCGGGATGGCTCCGCTGATGAAAAATTTATGGAAGGGAAAAACGATAGAAAAGGAAACAAAAATTACGACAATCGTGCCCGGGGAAGAAGGCTGGGTACTTCGTACAGATACTAATCAAATGGAAGCGCGGGCTGTACTTTTAACTTCCCCGGTGCCGCAGTCCCTGGTTATGCTGCAAAATGTTCCTGGAGAGCGCAGGTGGGAAGAGGATCTTTCTTCTGTGAGCTATGACCCGTGTCTATCCGTAATGATCGAATATGAGGGCGAGAGTCCTCTTACGGCACCGGGAGGCATCCAGACCAGGGATCCGAGAATTCAGTTTGTCGGCTGTAATCTTCAGAAAGGCATTTCTGACTCCTGCGTTCTAACCGTACACGCTGAAGGTGAATGGTCGAGGGAGCACTGGGACGATACCGATGAAGTTTTTGCCGAAGAATTGACCCGTATTGCCGGGCCGCTTTTGGACCGCAAAAAAATAATGAAGATTCACCCGAAGCGATGGCGTTACGCGAAGCCGGTACATATGTATCCGGACCGTTCAAGGAGCTATGATTCGCCGTATCCACTAGCATTTGCAGGAGACGCGTTTGGAGAAGGGAAAGTAGAAGGAGCTGTTTTAAGCGGAAAGGATGCAGCGGGGAAAATTATTTCGCTGCTGCAATAAAAAAGCAGGAGCCGGGGCCCGGTTCCTGCTTTTTTTCATTAATCGCCAATGGAGCCTGATCGCTTCGAAGCCTCTTTCATGGCTTCTAAAAAACGCTTCTGGACTCTGTGTTTTTCAAGATGGGTGAAAGCCGCTTCCGTCACTCCATTTGGACTCAGTACTTCCTGATACAGTTCATGCGGTTTTTTGTCAGCATCGATGTAGCGAAAAGCCGCCCCTTCCATTGTGTGAGCAATAATATTTTTTGCTTCCTCCGGCTCAAAGCCGGATTCGGCCGCCATTGCCTCCATCGCTTCCAAAAAATAATAAAAATAGGCAGGACCGCTTCCGGCAATCGCGGTAAAACCGTCGATGTCCTGCTCGGAAATCGTGTGCACGCTCCCGACTACCTGGAACATCGATTCTGCAAGATCAAGGTCCTCGTCAGTGGCATAGGTGCCTGCGCATATAGCCGTTGTTGAGGCGCCGACGTGAGCGGAAGTGTTTGGCATCGAACGGACTACCGGCACCTCCTGTTCGACGAAGGATTCAAGATCACTTAAAGAAATGCCGGCCAGGACGCTGATCAGGAGCTTATCCTTTGTCAGTTCACCGGCAAATGACTGGACGACCGCTTCGGCGTCTTTTGGTTTGACGGCAAGAACGACGATGTCCGCCGCTTTTACAGCTTCTTTATTATCAGTTTTGACCTGGATGCCGTACTGCTCCTGCAATCGCTTCTGCTTATCCACAGATGATTTGACTGTTCCAAGCACGTTCGCCGGTTTGACCAGTTCATGGCGCAGAAGTCCTGAAAATATAGCTTCTGCCATCGAGCCGGAGCCGATAAATGCAATGGTTTTCTGCTGTAGGTTTGTTTTTGTCATCATTTGATCTGCCCATCTCCGTGAATTAAATATTTATAGGAGGTGATTGCCTTCAGTCCCATTGGCCCGCGGGCATGCAGCTTCTGGGTGCTCACTCCAATCTCTGCCCCGAAGCCGAATTCAAATCCGTCGGTGAAGCGGGTGGACGCGTTATGATAAAGAGCAGCCGCATCAATCTGCTGGAAAAACTTCCGTTTATTTTCCGCGGATTCTGTAACAATTGCCTCAGAGTGATACGTCGTGAACGTATTGATATGCTCGATGGCTTCTTCCGTATCCTGTACGGTTTTCATCGAAACGATCATATCCAGGTATTCGGTGTTCCAATCCTCATCCGTGGCGGGCTCCACGTCGCCGTGCAGCTTTTGCACGGCGGCGTCCCCGCGGATAGTCACTCCGTGTGCAAGCAGTGCATGCACCAGTGATTCACCGTGGGCATTAAGCCAGGACTGGTGAACAAGAATGGTTTCAGCTGCATTGCAGACAGAAGGGCGCTGCGTTTTGGCGTTAACGGCAATCTTTACCGCTTTGTCGGCTTCGGCGGTTTCATCAATAAAAATGTGACAGTTGCCGACGCCGGTTTCAAGCACCGGCACGGTGGACTGATTCACTACAGTTTTTATTAAATTAGCACCTCCGCGCGGAATCAGCACATCCAGATAATCATTCATCTGAAACATTGTCGTGGCAGCCTCTCTTGACGTGTCGGAGGCAAGCTGCACCGCTTCCTTCGGAAGGGAGGTTTTTGCCAGAGCCTCCCATATAGCGTCCATGACCGCCTGGTTTGACTGAAAAGCGGAAGAGCTTCCGCGTAAAAGAACGCCGTTGCCGGTTTTTAAAGCAAGAGCGGCTGCGTCAGCCGTCACATTCGGACGGGCTTCGTAAATCATGCCGATCACGCCGAGCGGCACCCGGATGCTTTCCATTTTCAGGCCGTTCGGCCGGGCCCAGGATTCAATAGTTTCACCGATAGGATCTTCAAGAGAGGCGATCTGCCGGCAGCCGTCAGCCATGCCTGCGATGCGTCCCGAATCAAGCGTTAGGCGGTCAAGGAGGGCTGGGGATAATCCGTTTTTTCTGCCTGCTTCAAGGTCCTGGGCGTTCGCTTCCAGAATAAAAGATTCCCGCGTTTCGAGTTCGTCGGCGATAAGTGCAAGTGCCTTGTTTTTTTCTTCGGTAGAAGCGACAGCGACACGTTTCGCTGCTTTTTTTGCTGCTTCTCCCTGCACCCGCATCTGGGTGCTGATTTGTGTTTGTTCCATGTTTATCTCTCCCTTACAGTAGTAATCCAGTTATCCCGGTGGATGACTTCTGATTTTGACGTTAATGTAAACGAGGCTGCTTCGGCCGAGGATTTCCCTTTAACAGCCTGCAGTTCCTTGGCACTCATATTCACCTGTCCCCGTCCGAGCAGCTGGTCCTTCTGGTCATACACATCGACAACATTTCCGGGGGAAAAGTGGCCCTGGACATCAACGATCCCGGCAGGCAGCAGGCTTTTTCCCGAGCGAAGCAGCGCTTTTGCCGCTCCATCATCAACTGTTAAGGCACCGGCAGTAACAGAGTGGAGGCCGATCCACTGTTTTTTATTGTTTACAACGTCGCCGCCGGGCACCCCTATATAGGTGCCGTCCCCTTTGCCGCTGAGGACGTCTGCGAGTCGGTGGCCGCTGCCGAGTCTGCCAACAAATACCCGTGTGCCGAGGCGGATGGCTGTGCCGGCTGCTTTTAGCTTAGACCGCATACCACCGGTACCAACAGAGGAGCTGGATTCACCGGCCTGATCCATTAGATCGCTCGTGATGGACGGGATGAAATGATATTTTTTGGCTTGCGGATCTTCGTTTGGGTTCTTATCGTAAATACCGTTGATATCTGTTAATATCAGCAGTGTATCTGCATGCACAAGTCCCGCTACAAGTGCTGACAGCATGTCATTATCCCCAAACGTTAGTTCATCGACAGCGATAGAGTCATTTTCATTAATAATGGGAAGCACCTGGCGGTGAAGGAGCTCGGTAATAGTAGAGTGAGCGTTCTGGTACTGGCTGTGGTTGGCGAAATTTTCCCGGGTCAAAAGCAGCTGGCCGCAAGCGATATTTACTCTGCTGAATTCTTCGTTATACGCCTGCATCAGCTGGCTCTGACCGACAGCAGCGGCAGCCTGTTTACCCGCAGTCGTAACCGGCCGGGACGGATAGCCAAGGTCGTAAAAGCCGGCAGCTACTGCCCCGGAGCTGATCAAAATAACTTCGTTTCCTGCCTGGCGCAGCCGGATGATTTCATCTGCGTACTGCTTCAGTTTTTCCCTGCTCAAGCTCCCCTGCTGATTCGTTAAAGAGCTGCTCCCGATTTTAACTACGACCCGTTCTTTTTTCATTGGAACCACCTGTCTTATTCGTTCTGATTGCATATAAAAAACTCCTTCGCCTGTAAAAGGACGAAAGAGTTATCCGCGGTACCACCTTTAGTTGAAAAGACTGCGTCTTTTCCGCTCATGTCCATTAACGCAGGACTGCGTCCTAAAGGAAGCTCACGGACAGGTTCAGGCAAAACAAATTCCTGCATAGCTTTCAGCTCGCGGCTATGCTCTCTGTCGGTGCTTTGTCCTACTATTTCCGTTTCACAGCTTTTGCACTATTCAGCTTATTTGTGATTACTATTATGTGAAGTGCCGGGTAGTTTGTCAAGTTTTAATACGTCTGGGAGGAAGATTAATTGAAAACAATTATATTAACAGGAGCAAGCAGCGGTATTGGCAGAAAAACAGCAGAAAAGCTCGTACGAAACGGAGAGAAGGTAATAGGTATCGGAAGGAACACAAAGCAGCTGCAGGCAGCAGAAGAAGAGTGGAAGGGGTATCCCGGGAAATTTGCAGCCTGGACGATGGATGTAGGGGTGACAGAAAATGCGGCAGAAGAAATGAAAAAAATCACTGGTATATATGGAAGCCCGGACGTCCTCATTAATAACGCCGGTACAGGGAAGTTTGGGGAACTGGAGCAGCTGAGCATAGAAGACTGGGAGCAGATGATAGATACAAATGTAAAAGGAAACATCGCCATCACTCAGGCGCTGCTTCCTGAATTAAAACAGATGGGTGGGCATATCGTTTTCACCGGATCGACTGCAGGTATTATAGGCACGCCCAAAGCGACTGTTTACGCCGCAAGCAAGCGTGCTGTGCTTGGATTCGCCGAAGCGCTGCGCCTGGAAACGGCCGGAACGGGGGTGCGGATTTCGGTATTAAATACCGGGCCGGTGAAAACTGATTTTCATGATCGTGCGGATCCGAGCGGGAAGTATAAGCGTTCGGTTGAACAGATAGCCCTGTCTCCCGAAAAAGTAGCCGGACAGCTGGTGAAGCTGGTGGAGAAGCCGAAGCGCACGGTGTTTATGCCCCGGTGGATGAAAGTCCTCAGTACGCTGTACCAGCTGTGGCCTTCAGCAGTAGAAAAAATCGGACGCAGGCAGTTCCACCGCAAATGATCACTGTTGCCGTTCAAGAGCGGCAAAGGATAGGCCGCTGATCGATTCAAATACATGAATGCCGCTCATGGTCACGGCCATCGTACTGGCACCTGGGAAAACGGAATCGCCGCAGAACCATACGTTTTCAAGCGGGCTCCGGTGGGATAGTGGCTGAAAAAACGTGTTTTTCCTCGTCTGCGGGAATCCGCCAACCATCCCGCGGGGTCGTTTAATGTAGCGTTCCCAGGCGTGCGGGGCTCCGGGAAGGATCCGCTCCGGCTCGACCGGCAGGCCGGCTTCCTGAATCTTTTCCACAAGCGCCCTGGTGGCTGCTGACTTTTTTTCTTCATACAAGGACAAATCCTCCCAGTATTCGGGCGGTGTGTGAGTGGAGACGGTAAACGTACGCTCACCTTCGGGAGCCCGGAGACGATCATCCGGCGCTGATAATGAATAAAATAAATGGCTTGAAATGCCGGGAAGCTTCTGGTCCCAGAGCAGCTGGTGAAATAGCGCTGCGTGCGGCTCTGACGGCTTGCAGACGCCGTACATAGAAAAAGTACTCCAGATCGGCGTTTCGGATTTGGTCTGCCAGCGCCGGGTGAATTGTCTTCGCTCTTCAGACCGAAATAGAGGCAGGGCGGCCTGGACAGGGATGTTTAACACCAGGTGATCGGCGCTGCTCTTCCGGTCCCGGTGATCAATAACCGTCCAGGTACCGTCATCGTTCCTTTCCACAGCCTGAATGCGGCGGCGCTTTTGCATAGAAGCTCCGTGACGCTCACCCGCTTCTTTTAACTTTTCTGCCATACGGTACAATCCGCCGTATACATAGGAAGCACCCTGATGGTATAAATCGAGGGCGTACAGTCCAAGCAGGGCAGGGGCATGGCGGCTGCTTGTCTGCAGGCTGTCCAGAAGCTGCCCGTCAATATACTGGTGTACCTCGGTATCCTGCAGACGGTAGTGCCGCAGCACATCCTCGGTGGAGGCAGCAAGCCAGCGAACAGCACCGAGGATACCGGGCCGCAGCGCCCGCACAGAATGAATGAAATCAGCGGGCTTTTGCATTGGAAGAACCGGAAGGTGGTGGATCAGCTTCCGGAGCTCCTCCCCTACCCGGAAAATATAGCGGTATAACGAGCGGATACTGGCTGCCGAGGATGGAAACAGCCCACAAAGAGTATCGATATGCTTTTCCCGGGAAGAGTAAAGAGGCAGAGTAAAAGAAGGAGCGTGAACCTGCATAATGGTCTCCAGGCTCTCGTGTTTTGGAATTGGCTCGCCGAGGTGGCTGAAAACCCGGTGGTGAAGCCCGTCCGGCTGCTGCAGACCGAGGCCGAGAGTGGCGCCGACAGGAAACAGGTGCGGCTTGTGTGTGAACTTGCCGGCGCAGCCGCCCCATTCATTGGAGGCTTCAAACAAAGTGACGTCACAGTGGTGGCGGGCGAGCAGGGCGGCCGTTGTAAGCCCGCCGAAACCTCCGCCGATAACTATTACAGATGGTCGGTTCATGTTACTCCTCCTAGACAGCATTGCCCTTTTTTCTTCTGACATGCTAGACTTAACGAAAATCACGCGAAAGGATGTGCTTTCATGCATCAGCCGAGAATTGGCATAGCCGTTTGGATTAAATCTGTCAAACAGGCGAGACAGCTGAGAAAGTACGGATTAGTGCACTACGTTTCCAAACAAATGAAATACGCGGTAATATATGTGGATCAGGAAAATGTGGATACGGCTATGAGTCAAATTGGAAATCTCGGTTTTGTGGAAAGGGTGGAACGTTCGGAAAAACCATTTATTCCGCTAGAATACCACAAGGTCGAAAAAGAAAGCCAACCGCAGGATGACAGCATAGGGATATAAATAAGCCACCTTTTATTGTCCGAAGGGAAACGCTGTTTTATAATAAGGGAGGCAGAAAGAAGGGACCTCCCTCATGGTAAGATGGAGAAAAAATTTATATATATTAATGGCAGCCCAATTTTTCGTAATGGCAGCCATGACGATGATCGTTCCATTCCTGCCGCTGTATCTGCAGGAGCTTGGAGTGACAGACCCTGGGCAGATAAGTATCTGGTCAGGTGTTATTTTTGGCGTCAATTTTTTAACGGCTTTTTTATTTGCCCCGCTCTGGGGTAAAATTGCAGACAGACAGGGCCGGAAGCTGATGGTGCTTCGTTCCGGCTTCGGTATGGCGATCGTAATGGTGCTGATGGGATTTGCCACCGGTCCGTGGAGTTTGTTTTTTCTGAGGATGCTGAACGGGACCATCAGCGGTTTTATTCCGGCTTCGATTGCGCTCGTGTCCACGAACACACCGAAGGAGTATGCGGGACGTGCGCTCGGTATGCTGCAGTCGGGCACGGTGGCAGGGACGATCTGTGGTCCGCTGATCGGCGGCCTGCTGGCAGACGCGTTTGGCTTCCGGGCTATATTTAATATTACCGGACTCGGCATCGCCGTGGCAGCGGTGGCCGTTTTGTTTTTAGTGAAGGAAGATTTCGAGAAGCCGGAGCAGGCGGAGAAAACGAAAACGAGTGATGATTTCAAAAGGATTGCAGGCGTACAGCCTATGATCCCTCTGTATACTGTTATTTTTCTTGTGCAGTTCGCGCTGATCGGAGTGAACCCGCTCATTTCCGTATTTGTTGGCGAGCTGAGCGGCAGAGAGGAAAATGCTTTTTACGCTGGTCTGGCTGTAGCCTCCCTGGGGGTGGCGAACATGCTTGCTTCGCCAAAGCTTGGTAAACTCAGCGATACGAAAGGAGCGCAATATGTGCTGTTCGGTTCATTAATCGGCGCAGTGCTTCTTTCTATACCGCAGGCCTTCGTAACAAACCTTTGGCAGCTGATTGCTGCACGTTTTTTTGTTGGTTTGTGTCTCGGCGGCCTTTTGCCGGCCGCTAACACGCTAATACGCCAGCTGTCCCCACAGGGGATGGAAAGCAGGGCATACGGATTTTCCAACAGCTTTTTGTTTCTTGGAAACATGCTTGGACCGGCTGCTGGAGGGCTGATCAGCGCCGCTCTTGGTATGCGCGGTTTGTTTTTAATCAGCGCCGCCATATTGGGGGCTGCTGTCTTTGTCATGTATACAAAAGTGATTCCGAAGCTGGCGCAGCGCACAGAATCGTAGAGTGAGGCGAAACGTATGAGAGTGATAGCAGGGGAACTTAAAGGACGAAGGCTGAAAGCTGTGCCGGGAACCGGCACAAGGCCGACGTCAGATAAAGTAAAAGAGGCATTGTTTCATAAGCTGGGCCCTTTTTTTTCTGAGGAGGAAACGGTCCTCGATCTGTTCGCCGGAACCGGGAACCTCGGAATTGAGGCGCTCAGCAGAGGCTGCAGTTCAGCTGTTTTTGTCGACAAAGCCCAGAATGCGGTCAGGACCATCCGGGCCAATATTGACGCTTTTGCGCTTGGTGCCCGGACAGAGGTTTACCGTTCAGAAGCATCTAAAGCCCTGGAACGTCTCGAGGCCCGGGGGCGGCAGTTCGATTTGATTTTTTTTGATCCTCCTTACGCAGAAGAAAAAGCAGGTCAGCTGGTGAAAAAGGTACTGGACTGCTCTATGCTAAAAGAAAACGGCATGCTTATATGGGAGCATGCCACCGCAAAATCGGCAGCGTTTGACGGACGTCTGTCTGTATTCGCAGAAAAAAATTACGGTGATACCACACTTACAATATTGCAGCTGACAGGAGGCGCTAACAATGGCGAATAAAGCAATTTATCCAGGAAGCTTTGACCCGGTTACCAACGGCCATCTGGATATTATCGAACGGGCGTACAATGTATTTGATCATGTGGTAGTGGCAGTACTGCATAACCGGAAAAAAGAGCCGTTCTTTTCCATTGACCAGCGGGTGAAGCTGATAGAAGAATCAGTCAAGCATATGCCAGGGGTGGAAGTGGATGCTTTTCACGGGCTTTTAGTGGATTATGTAAAAGAAATAAAGGCCGATACGATCGTAAGAGGCCTCCGGGCAGTGTCTGATTTTGAATATGAAATGCAGGCAGCGTCAATAAACAGAAAGCTCGAGCCCGGCGTGGAAACATTTTTTATGATGACAAATCACCAGTACTCTTATCTCAGCTCGAGTATTGTAAAGGAAGTGGCGGAATACGGTGCAGATGTATCCGGGCTTGTGCCTGCGCACGTGGAAGATGCGCTCAAAAAGCAGTTTGAGAAGAAAAACCGGGGGTAGAAGCCCGATTCATTGCAATTTCCCTTCCATCCTTCGTATGATGAATAATAATTGTTTATAAAGGATGAAGAACATGTATCGCACCGGAAGCAGGAAAATGCGGAGGATTATTACTGCAGCTGTCATAGCAGCTGTGGTGCTTATATTAACCCAGGTGCCTCTCCCGTACTATTATATACAGCCAGGTTCGGCAGCCAGCCTCTCCCCGGTAGTCGAAGTGGAGCAGGGGGCAGAGGAATCCGGTGAAATGTATTTAACGACTGTTTTTCAACAGGGTGCTACACCGGCACTTGCTTTATGGTCAGTATTTTCTCCTTACCGCGAGCTTTCTCCAAAGAATTCCTATCAATTCGAAGATGAAAGTGATGAGGAATTTTTTGAACGCCAGCGTCAGGTAATGGAGAGCTCCCAGGAGTCTGCAGAAATAGCAGCGTATGAAGCGGCCGGGAAGACTGTCAATGTAGAATACCGAGGAGTAAGGGCTTCGGACTTTATCGAAGGAATGGACGCGGCAGAAAAGCTGGAGGAGGGCGACCTGATCCAGGCGGTCAATGGCACGGATATCCAGACGCTTGAGGAATTAAACAGTGAGATTGCAAATGTGGAAACAGGTGATAAAGCAACCATCACTTTTCAGCGTAATAACAGGCAGATGGAGGCAGAGGTTGCAGTGGAATCGTTTCCGGCTTCGACCGGGGAGGAGGAAAACTCCGGTCTTGGAATATTGTACCCCTATACGGAAAGGACCGTTTCGCTTGATCCCGGGGTTACGATCGACGCAGGTTCTATTGGAGGGCCTTCTGCGGGTCTGATGTTTGCGCTTGAAGTATACAATCAGCTCACAGAAGAAGATCTTACAGGCGGCGAAAAAATTGCCGGTACCGGCACTATTGATGAGCAGGGGGGTGTCGGCCCGATTGGCGGAATAGATAAAAAAATTGTTGCGGCGGATAAAGAAGATATAGATGTCTTTTTTGCGCCTGCGTCAGACATGGCGTCTCCCTCCAATTATGAAATTGCCAGACAGACGGCGGAAAGTATCGGGTCAGATATGGAAATCGTACCAGTGGAGACACTTGACGAAGCCTTAAACTACCTAAAAAACGATTTGAAAGTAGCTGAAAGCAAACCTTAGAAAAGCAGCAGGGGCGGGAGGTCGTAATCCTTCCGCCATTCTTTCTGCCTTTCAGCAGGCGGAAGTAAAAGCGCATAAGCATTATCAGCCCGTTCGCCGATGGCCAGCTGCGGTGTTTTTTTACTGCTCATTTTCGTATAAAGAGGAACGGATATATGTTTTTTTGCCTGGTTTAAATAGAATCTTCCCTGCTCGTTCATGCCCAGCACCCGGATGTGATCAACATTTTGGCCGTCAGAGGCGGCAGAGGCTTCATCTTTTGTGAGGCCGGTTAATACATGCACAGCGGTGCGCTGAAGGCGTGTCAAAGTATAACGCTTTGTTTTTACGAGGTGCAGCCATTGTTCGAAAGCGGCTGCTTCCTTCATCAGCCGCTTCATGCGGTTATGAAGGCCTTCTGACATATCATAGTGGGAGGCAAGCTCTGTGTCGGAGGCAGCTACCACCTTGGCCTGCAGAACAGCAAAATAATCCTCCCAAAACCGCAGGCGCGGGAGCCGGGTAAGAATGCGCCTGGAGGCTTCGGGAATAAATGAACTGATATCCTCCCCGCGATGGAGCATCTGCCGGAGGCTGGTAGCACTTGCGATAGACGAATCCTGTGGAGAAATATCGTGATAGGAAGCGCCCTTTCGTTTGACGGTGTCGATCCGGAGCTCCGGGTAAGCCTGTGCTGCGGCTTTTGTATAATGGAAGCCGAGAATATTGTTTGGCTGGCTTAAGTCCGGCAGGGAGCCCGGAGCCTCTAAGTCCCTGTAGGCCAGTTCGTTAGCTTTAGCATAGCTGCATCCTCCCTGAATATGAAAGCGGACGCGTTCATCAAAATGGTCCCGGTGCGCGTAAAGAAAATCGACAAGCTTTATAAATGGAGCGGCTTCTCCGTGCTCGCTGCCGAAGTTTAAATCGGTAATACCGAGCTCTCTGCAGATGGAAACAGCCCCGGCAGCAAATATGTCAGCATGCTGGCAGGCAAATATATAAGGAAGCTCGATAACAAGGTCAGCTCCACTTGAGATCGCCATTTCCGCCCGTTCCCTTTTAGGAACGAGAGCAGGTTCACCCCTTTGTAGAAAAGGGCCGCTCATAATACATACGGTCACCTCGGCCTTACTCTGGACCGCAGCCTGTTCGAGGTGATACAGGTGTCCATTATGAAAAGGATTGTATTCGACAACCACTCCTAGAACATTCATTATAAGTCCGCCTTTCAAGTAGGGTATTTCGGGAGATATCGCTTTTCACGTTTCTTTATTCATGATACGATGTTTTTCGAGAGTTCAAAAGGGTTTACTGTAAAGAAAAAATGTTGACAAAGAACGTTACGATGGATATAATTACTCTTGTTGTCTGGAGGTGGATCCGATGAAATGGGGTATCCAGCAGTTACTTTCAAAGAAGCATGAACAGGCGTTTAGCATCGAAGATGAAGCAGATGTTTCAGAAATGATTGAACGCGATAAAGAGTTAAGGGATATCAGTGCTGTGCATGTGCAGGGCGAAGGGACAATCGTTGAAGAAACCTTTCATGTACATCTGCGGTTAACAGGGACGATGATACTTCCATGTGCGCGCACGCTCGCGGACGTCCATCATCCGTTTGATGTGGAAATGTTTGAAGCATTTCGGCTGGATGGAATGCCGGCGGACGAAGAAAACGTTAATGAACACGAGCCAGAAGATGGTTTTGTTGATCTTCTCCCATATATTAAAGAAAACATTTTCCTGGAAATGCCGTTCAGAGTCTTCGCGAAAGAGGGGGACGGTGAGCCGCTTGCTCCTCAGAGCGGAGACGACTGGCGGGTAATCTCGGAGGATGAATTAATAAAGGAACGGGAGCAGGAAGCTCCTAAAGTTGATCCGAGAATGGCTGATTTATCGAAGTATTTCGATAAAGGCTCCAGCTGATCCAAAATCATTCACTGGTTGAAATAATCTTTATCTTATAAGGAGGTGGGAATCATGGCAGTACCTTTTAGACGTACTTCTAAGACCCGTAAACGTATGCGCAGAGCTCATCATAAAGTAGCAGTACCAGGTATGGTAGAATGTGAACAATGCGGAGAGCAGAAACTATCTCACCGCGTGTGCAGAAATTGCGGTTCTTACAAAGGCGAAACAGTTGTAGAAAAGTAATAAAAAAGCAGGGAGCCGGAGGCGGCTTCCTGCTTTTTTTATATAAGCACTGGAGAATGGGATATTACGAGTCGGTATCGGAAAGAGGTGGTTCGGCAGTTAATTCTTCTGCTTTTTGCGGCTGTACCCCTTTTGGATACCACACGTATGGATTTTCACCACGGTCTCTGACCGGGTTGTATTCTGCGGGTTCAAAGCCCATTTTCAGCCAGAAATCATCCGAACGCTGGCGTGCATTGGTTTTCACCGGCAGTTCAAAGCTTTTTGCATAGTTGACAAGCTCCTCTCCAAAACCGCGTCCCCGGTAAGGCTCGAGTACTTCGAGTTTCCAAAGCTCAAGATAGTCCTGGGGAGGATCAAAGAAGCGGTCGTATTTGCCGGTAATTGTATATAAACACATACGTGCAACGAGCCGGTCTCCAAAATAAATGCCGTAAAATGGAGAACGGCTGTCGTTTTCCATAATGTTTTCTTCGAGCTCTTCCTGCATGGAAAGCTCCTGAGCGCCAACTTCTTTAAAGTTTTGAAATTCTTCTAATGTCTTGTAGTTTATGAGTAATGGTACAACTTCTATTCCACTCATGCGATTGGCCTCCTTCACTAATAACTTCCAACTTCATTATACACGAAAACGTTTTAAATCGAAAAGTGAAAAGTCGGTGTTCCTGATCGTTCAATGCTACTAGTCCGGAGAGCAGAGATATGCTAAAATGCTTGAGACATCTAAAATTCATCAATAACCTTGGTGTTTAATGTGATAGAGTTAAGAAAATGCGAGCAAACTGGATGAGGGAAAGTGACAAATATGCTACAGCAGATATATGGATGGTTAATGGAAGCAGCTCTGGCCTTTCCGCCGGCTTTTTGGTACATAGCCTATCTGGTCACGGCAAAATTAACGAAAAGAAAAACATACGCCTTCCGGGCTGCCTGTGATTCCACTACATTGTTATTCATCGCTTCGGTGCACAGATGGTCAAGTGAGCTGTGGAACGAATCCTACCTGTGGGTTATTTATTTAGTGATTCTGGCCAGTGCCGTGGTGATATCCATCATTCATTATCATTCCCGGGAGGAGCTGGAATTTTTCCGGGTGCTGAAGGGCATATGGAGATGCAGCTTTTTTATATTTACGGCAGGGTATCTCCTGTTGGCCGGATACTGGGTGTATCTGCAGTTCACGGCATAGAACGGAGCAAGGTATAAAGGATGGTAGTTTGATATGAAAGTGCTGTACGATCAACCAATAGATAACAATCATTTTTTGCATGACTATCAAAGGGGAGAACCCAGTGCCAGGCAGCTCTTTCATTACGCTGGGGATACACAGGGGGTGCAGGACCGGCTTCGTTATTTAGACGGCCGGTCTTTTGAACGCCAGCGTTTAAAGCAGCTTCTGCAGAAGTATAATGACAGCCTGCACTACGGGGAAAGGGCGGTTGCAGCCCTCGAAAAACTTGAAAAAGAAGAAGCCGTCATTGTAGCCGGCGGCCAGCAGGCCGGTATGCTTACCGGCCCGTCTATGGTTATATCGAAGGCTGTATCGGTAATTAAGCTGGCAGAGCAAGAACAAAAGAGGCTGGAGCGCCCAGTGCTTCCTTTGTTTTGGATCGCGGGCGAGGACCATGACTGGGAGGAAGTAAACCATGTCAATTTTCCGGTCGAAGGACATCTCGGTAAAACGAGATTTGAGGGTAATTTTCTGCCGAACGTACCTGTTTCAGAACAGCCGTTTGATCCAGAGGAAGCGGAAGCATTTGTGGAGGAAGCCTTTTCAAAGCTTCGGGAGACTCCGCTTACAAATGAATTAAGAAACGAAGTGAATGTGCTGGTGCATGGTTCAGCATCCTGGTCCCAGTTTTTCGCGGAAATGATGCGCTGGCTGTTTAAAGATACGGATCTCATCATGATGGATCCGCAGCAGCCGGAATGGAGAGAACTGGGAGCGCCATTGTTTCAAAGCCTGCTCTCTGTGCCGGAAAAAATAAATGAAGCTGTTTACCAGGGCTCAGCTGAAAGAGCGGCAGCGGGCTATGGGGATGTCAAAGGCATTAATTTTGACAGCGGCCACCTGTTTTATCATATAAATCATGTGCGGCACCTGCTTGAATATAAAGGCGGGGCCTGGCGGAGCCGGAGATCAGGAGAAACAATGGAAACGGGGGAGTTACTGGAAGAAGCAGTACACGCCCCCTTTCGTTTCAGTACTGATGTAGTGACCCGGCCGCTGATGCAGGAGCAGATGCTTCCGGTTCTTCATTTCGTGGCAGGCCCGGGGGAAATGCAGTACTGGTCTCTTTTGAAGCCGTTGTTTGAAGCACTGGGCCTGCGGGTGCCAGTGGTGCAAAAGCGTATGGAAATACATTACGCCACCCGGCAGGTACAGCAGGCCGCTGAAAAAGAACACATTCCCTTCAGGGAGCTGCTGAATTTACCGGTACTCGAACAAAAGCTTCAGGAGGTGAAGCATGCTGCCCTTGAAGTGGACGGGAAAGCCAAAGCGGCACAGGTAATGGAAGAAATGAAAGAAGCGCATGCCGCTCTTGCCGACGAATGGATTCGGCAGTTTCCTTCACAGGAAAGTTTTGCAGAAGAGAACTGGCGGAGGATTGAAAAAGAAGTCCGTTATCTAGGCGACCGGCTGGATGCGGAACAGGAGCGTACCGTTCAGGTTCATTTGCGGCGGCTCGAATTGATTATCGGTCAGCTCTACCCGCGCCGGGAGCCGGCGGAACGGCAGGTGAACATTTTGTTTATGCTGAATGAATTCGGCGGCTGTCTTCCATCACAGGTTTTAGCTGGAACAGAGTGGAAAAGCGGCCGGCAGAATATTATATTACTGTAGCATCTTCGTGCTGATTTATACGATATCCGGCTGAAAGCTTCCCGAAATAGCGGGAAGTTTTTTTTGTCAAAAAAATTTTCCGGAAAAAGTGGTACAAAGTGGGGGAATGTGGTAACTTAAATGTATGGAGTGGTGAAAGGTTGGGTCCATATGTTTATGGGAGAATATCAACATAATATGGACGATAAAGGAAGAATTATTATACCTTCCCGTTTTCGGGAGAAGCTGGGAGATTCTTTCGTCGTTACCCGTGGTCTGGATGGATGCTTGTTTGTTTATCCATATGACGAATGGGAACGAATTGAAACCAAATTAAAAGCTTTGCCTTTCACAAAAAAAGACGCAAGGGCATTCACCCGTTTTTTCTTTTCAGGAGCATCTGAATGTGAACTTGATAAGCAGGGACGTTCGATGATTCCTACCACCCTCCGCCAATATGCAGAATTAAAAAAAGAATGTATGATCATCGGGGTAAGCAGCCGAGTAGAAATATGGGATAAACACAAATGGGACGAATATTACGCAGAATCAGAAGAAGTATTTCCAGATATTGCAGAGAACATGGCCGATTTGGATTTTTAAAGCAGCATCAAACACGTTTTTGCCGGAGGAATAGAAGTGCCGCCACAATTTGAGCATGAAACCGTATTGAAGGAAGCAGCAGTCCAGGGACTAAACATTCAGCCGCACGGTGTGTATGTTGATTGTACCCTCGGCGGCGGCGGACACAGTGAAGAAATTATGAAACAGCTGTCTGCTGAAGGTTTTTTAATCGCCTTTGACCAGGATGAGGAAGCGATTGAGCATGCCCAGCAGCGGCTTCGTGCTCATGGGGAAAACTTCAGGATCGTACATAGCAATTTCCAGTTTTTAAAGGAAGAACTGCTTGAGCTTCAAGCCGGGCAGGTAAACGGGATATTATTCGATCTTGGAGTATCATCGCCGCAGTTTGATCGTCCGGAGAGAGGATTCAGCTACCGCTACAATGCTCCTCTTGATATGAGAATGGACAGGCACAGGCAGGATCGTACAGCAGCGCACATCGTCAATGAAGCACCGTTTCAGGAAATCTGGCAGATCCTTTCGGAATACGGAGAAGAACGTTTTTCAAAGCAGATTGCCAGAAAAATCGAAAAAGCGCGTGAAGATCACCGTATTGAAACGACCGAAGAACTAGTGGAAATCATCAAAAGTGCAATACCTGCACCGGCCAGGAGAAAAGGCGGTCATCCGGCGAAGCGGACTTTTCAGGCTTTGCGAATTGCTGTAAATAATGAACTTGATGTGTTCAAAGAAGCGCTCGACGATGCGCTGACAATGTTAGCGCCGGGCGGAAGATTGTGCGTAATAACATTTCATTCGTTAGAAGACAGAATTTGTAAAAAGTTGTTTAAACAGAAAAGTTCTCCACCCCCGCTTCCGAAGGGACTCCCGGTCGTGCCCGATGAAGCAGAACCAGATTTTAACCTGGTGACAAAGAAACCGATCCTGCCATCAGAAGATGAACTGACGCAAAATCCAAGGGCGGCTTCCGCGAAGCTTCGAATCATCGAAAAACGCGAGGAGGGGAAACAATAATGGAGAATTTGGCACAGCAGATTAAACGCCAGCAGGAAGACAAACAAATAGTACATAAAAAAGTCCAGTACCATGTTCGTGGTGGTATTACAAAGGGTGAAAAACTGATTATGACGGCCGTCATAATAGGGGTTTTAATCGCATCCTTTTTTATCGTATCGAACTTTGCTACGATACACGCCCAGGAACAGCAGATGGACCAGACTGCAACGCAGATTCAGGAGCAGCAGCAGGTGAATCAAAACCTTGAGCTGCAGGTGGCTGAACTTAGTTCACCGGAGCGTATCATGGACTACGCTAAAAATGAACTGGGTATGGAAATGAAGGATGAAAATATTCAAGTCGTAAACGGAACAGAACAGAACTGATGCAGAAGGGAGGGGAATCCGTGGAAACGCGGTAGTACTGCTCCCTTCTTGCAAGTTAACCTACGCCCCGTTACATGTAAAAATTCAGGTGGTGAACGTTCTCAGCATGAAGAAATTGAAAAGTACGAAAGTACGGGCGCTTTTATTGGTTATTGCTGTAGCTGTTTTTTTCCTCGCTTTCACCGGCCGCATGGTGTATATCCAGGTGGGGAAATCAGTAGAGGGCAATGACCTTGCAAGTATGGCAGACTCAAGGTATACGTCGACCGAGACCGTGGAGGCAAAACGGGGCACTATTTACGACAAGCAGGGGGAGCCGCTGGCAGAACAGGTGCCTTCCTATTCTGTGTATGCCGTCCTTGATGAATCCTACGATGACCATGTGAAAAACCCGGGCAGGGTAGCTAAAGAGCTTGGACCGCTGATCGGAATGGAAGCGGCAGAACTCGAGGACATGCTCGAACGTGACCAGTACCAGGTGGAGCTTGGCTCCGGCAGCAAATATTTAACACTGTCTGAAAGAGAAGAAATCGAACAGCTTGATCTGGCAGGCATCCATTTTCGAGAGGAGCCGAGCCGCTATTACCCGAATCAGACGTTTGCAAGCCATGTGCTTGGCTACACGAACCGGGATATGTCAGAGGCACAGATGGGACTTGAAGCCGGCTTGAATGAAGAATTAACCGGCGAAGACGGGACAAGAACAGAGTCTGAGGAAAACGCTCTACTTGATGAAGAGGAAACTACAACGAACACGGCCAAGGACGGGGAAGACGTTTATCTGACCCTGGACGGAAATATTCAAAGCGTGCTCGAGCAGTCGATGTCTGAGGTGGAAGAAAGCTACAGCCCGAACAAAATGATGGGTATTGTGGCTGACGCAGACAGCGGGGAAATTCTAGGAATGAGCAACCGGCCGAGCTTCAATCCGAATGAATATGAAGAAATTGAAAACTATACCAACTATGCGGTTTCCGACCAGTTTGAACCCGGGTCGACGATTAAAATGTTTACTCTGGCTGCTGCAATCGACGAAGGAGTATATGAAGGTAAGGATACTTATGAATCCGGTACCTATGAAGTCTCCGGGGAAACCATCCGGGATCACAACAACGGAGAAGGCTGGGGAGAAATCACGTATAACGAAGGCCTCCGTCGTTCCTCAAACGTAGCATTTATGAGAATAGCTCTGGAAATCCTGCCGGAGGGAGCTTTATTTGATTACCTGGAGAAATTCGGATTCGGTCAGGAAACCGGTATTGACCTCCCGAATGAAGCGGACGGAGCGTTAGCAGAAGAAACGCCTTTAAACGTAGGCATAACTGCGTTTGGCCAGGCTTCCACGGTCACCCCTATTCAAATGATTCAGGGGGCTACAGCGATTGCCAATGACGGGAAAATGATGCAGCCTTACGTCATCGACCGTATTGAAAATCCGAATAACAATGAAACGACGTACCAGTCCGAGCCAAAGTCGGCCGGCACGCCGATTAGTAAGAAAGCCGCCCGTCAGACAAGAGAAAAGCTGCAAACCGTTATTGAAGGAGAAAACGGCACAGGTGCTCCTTATCAGATTGACGGCGTGGAAGTGGCAGGGAAAACAGGAACGGCTCAGATCTCTGACCCCGAGGGGGGAGGCTATCTGAGCGGGGAAAACCAGAATATCTTTTCTTTCATCGGTATGGCGCCGGTGGATGAGCCGGAAATTATTGTCTACGTAGTCGTGGACCGGCCGGAGCTTGAGCCGACAGAAACAGGCTCTGATGCCGTGAGCGCTATTTTTAATCCGGTGATGCAGCAGAGCCTTTCATACATGAATCTTACCCCATCAGATGTTGAGGATACAGAAGCCTATGAAGAGTCAGGTATCGAGTTTGAAGACTATACCGGGAAGTCAGTAAATAAAGCTGAAAACGCCGCTAAGAATGCGGGGCTGGAGCCAGTGATAATTGGCAGCGGCAATCAGGTGGAAAGTCAGATTCCTACAAACACGGAACGGCTGATCGTAGGTGAAAAAGTGATCTTCCTTACCAATGGACAAAAAAGTATTCCTGATGTCAGCGGATGGTCCCTGCGGGAAATCCAGCGGCTCGAGGCGCTGCTTGAAATCGATATAGACACCAGCGGCTCCGGCTATGTCAGCTCCCAGTCGGTAGACCCCGGCACAGCCGTTAGTGCTGCCGGCAATATGGAAGTCGAACTGGTGGCTCCGGACGAATTGCAGGAAGCTCAGGCAGAGCAGGAGGAAACGGAAGAAAATAGCACGGAAAATGAAAATGGGGAAGCACGTCCGGAAGAGGCTGAAACAGAGGAATCTGAACCTCAGGAAAATGAAACCCAGGAAAATGAAACGCAGGAAAGCTCTGGCGAAGAGCAGCCAGAAGAAAGTGAAGCACCGGTAGAAAATTAATGACGATTGGCCCATGACATGTTTTATCGTTCACATTAGAATGAGTGAGGTGTACGCAGAGAATGAACATAGTTCTCTGCGTGCATGTTCATTAAAAGACAGCCGGGAAGGACGAAACACATTTTTTCTATAATTAGTGGTAAACACTTGCTCCGGATAGAAAAGAGGCACGGAAATGAAATATATTACAGACATCATCCCAAGTATAATGGTGCGGCTTGAGCGCGAAGACAAAGAAATAGAAAGCTTACATATGGATTCCAGGGGGGTGACCCCAAATGGTCTGTTTTTTTGTATTGAAGGAACCCAGGTAGACGGTCATGATTTTGCCGCCGACGCAGTAAGGAACGGAGCGGCGGCTGTGATAGCCGAACGGCACGTGGACGTTGAAGTTCCTGTGTGGATCGTGAAGGATACGCAGAAGGTAATGGCCTACGCAGCGGATCATTTCTACGAGCATCCCACAAAGGATGTCCGCATAATCGGTATTACCGGTACAAATGGTAAAACCACCACCAGCCATTTAGTTGAATCTATCCTGAACGAGGAGCAGACAAAGACAGGCTTAATCGGCACTATGTATGCAAAAATCGGAAATGAATCCGTAAAGACCAATAACACCACGCCCGAATCCCTGGAGCTGCAGCAGCTGTTTGCAGATATGCGGGATAAAGAAGTGAAAAGCTGTGTGATGGAGGTTTCGTCTCACGCGCTGCAGATGGGGCGCGTAAGAGGCGTCCAGTTCCGTACAGCAGTCTTTACGAACCTGTCACAGGATCATCTGGACTATCACGGATCGATGGAAAGCTACAGGAACGCTAAAAGCCTCCTGTTTTCCCAGCTGGGCAACAGCTTTGCAGGAGAGCTGGGCACTGCGGTTTTAAACGGAGACGACGAAGCCTGCGATTACTTTCAGGCCGTAACGACAGCCCCGGTACTCACTTATGGGATCAGTGACCATAACGATATCTACGCCGAAAACATAAAAACCACCGGCGGCAAAACTTCATTTACGCTGAATACCCCTTGGGGAAGCACGGAGGTGGAGTATCCGCTGCTTGGAAGATTCAATGTATACAATGCGCTCGCAGCCATTACTGCCTGCATTGCAGAAAACGTTTCTGTCACTAGCATCGTTGACGGCCTGAAAAATGCTCCGGTCGTAAGCGGTAGATTTGAAGCTGTAGAAGCAGGGCAGAAAAGCACCATTGTCGTTGATTACGCCCATACTCCGGGCGGGTTGGAAAATGTAGCTCAAACAGCCTTTGATATGACCGAAGGACGTCTCTACACTGTGGTAGGATGCGGCGGAGACAGAGACAAAGAAAAAAGGCCAAAAATGGCAGCTGCAGCAGAAAAGTTCAGCGATCTGGTGATTCTCACCTCCGACAACCCGCGCTCGGAAGACCCGGCCAAAATATTGGAGCAGATGGAAGCAGGATTTACTGGTGAAAAATACGAAATTATTGAGGACCGCCGGAAGGCGATTGAGCGTGCCGTATTCCTTGCAGAGGCCGGGGACACAGTGCTTGTTGCAGGCAAAGGCCACGAGACGTACCAGGTAATAGGGGATCAAACGTTGGAATTCGATGACCGCGAAGTGGCAAAAGAGGCGGTCAGGAAAAAAAATAATAAACAGGCTTAGTGTTTCATACTGAAAGGAGCTCCCTTGATGGGTTTTGCAGCTTTAATAGTAACGATAGTTTCATTTATTATATGTGCGGTTTCAGCACCGGTTCTTATTCCAGCCTTGAAGAGGCTGAAATTCGGTCAGAGTATCCGGGAAACGGGGCCGGAATCGCATCAGAAAAAAGGCGGTACGCCAACAATGGGAGGCGTAATGATTATTGCCGGCCTTTTGATTACTGCTCTCATCGTACTGCCGCTTTTTGTCGGCTATACAACGGAAATATGGCTGCTCCTGCTTGTAACAGTAGGCTTCGGAATACTTGGGTTTTTGGACGATTTCATTAAAATTGTCATGAAACGAAATCTTGGCCTTACGAGTATCCAAAAGCTGATTGGCCAGATCGTTATTGCATTTATCTTTTTTATTGTGTTGTATAATGGCACGTTTGACACGAGTGTAGCCGTGCCGGGAACCGAATGGTCACTCGAATTCGGATGGGCGTACTTCTTTCTTATCATTGTTATGCTTGTCGGCGCTTCCAACGCGGTGAATTTGACGGACGGCCTGGATGGACTGCTGGCCGGGACGGGAACGATGGCGTTTGCCGCTTATGCCCTGGTCGCTTTTTCGCTCGGGTATATGGATGTTGGGCTGTTTGCCTTTGCAGTGGTGGGCAGCCTGCTCGGCTTTTTAATCTTCAATAAATACCCGGCGAAGATTTTCATGGGAGATACCGGCTCCCTGGCGCTCGGGGGCGCAATTGCTGCTGTAGCTATTTTAACGAAAACTGAACTGACGCTGATTGTGATCGGCCTGGTATTTGTTTTGGAGACGCTGAGCGTCATTATTCAGGTGATTTCTTACAAATTAAGAGGGAAAAAAGTATTTAAAATGAGCCCGGTTCATCACCATTTTGAACTGTCAGGCTGGTCGGAGTGGCAGGTCGTTACTGCTTTTTGGGTGGTAGGAGCCGCCGCCGGGCTGTCCGGGGTCGCATTAGAGGTGTTTTTATAATGGATCGCTTAGAAGAGTATAAAGGGAAAAAAGTGCTTATCGTAGGTTTGGCTAAAAGTGGATTAGCGGCAGCGAAGCTGATGCACCGTTCTGGAGCGGAGGTGACCGTGAATGACGGAACGGAAGCGGAAGAAGGAGATACAAAGATTCAGGAGCTTGAGAATCTTGGCATTCGGCTGATTACAGGAAGCCATCCGGTCTCCCTGCTCGAAGAACCGTTTTCGCTCATTGTTAAAAATCCGGGTATTCCCTACCACCATCCTTTTATCAAAAAAGCCCTGGAAGAACAATTTAATATTATTACGGAAATTGAGCTTGCCGCAAAACTGTGTGAAGGGACGATGATGGCCATTACCGGCTCGAACGGTAAAACCACCACTACCTCATTGATCCAGTCCATTTTCAAAAATGACCACAGAGAAGCCGCTGTGGCTGGTAATATTGGAAATGTGGCATGTGAAGTAGCTCCCCAGATTAAAAAAGACCAGATCATGGTTACAGAGGTTTCGAGCTTTCAGCTGAAAGGGACACGCCAGTTCCGCCCGAAGGTTGGGGTGCTGTTAAACCTTTTCGATGCCCATCTGGATTACCATGGATCGCGAAACGACTACGAGCACTCAAAAGCAAAGCTCTTTCAAAACATGACCGCAGAAGATACTGCAGTCTACAATTATGATCAAAAAGAGGTGAAAAAAATTGCTGAAGGCTCAGGCGCCGCACTTGTGCCATTTTCCACAGAGTCTGTCTGCGAAAACGGCGCCTACATTAAGGAAGGTATGTTTTATTATAAAACAGAGCCGGTGATGGCTGTCGAGCGTGCCTCTCTTCCCGGAGCACATAACAAGGAAAATATGCTGGCAGCGATTGCTGCAGCTAAAGTACTTGGTGCATCCAACAAAGCCATCGATTTGGCATTATCCGGCTTCCACGGCATCGAGCACCGGCTTCAATTCAGCGGGATTGTGAACGGGCGCAAAATTTATAATGATTCAAAAGCGACAAACATGCTTTCCACCCAAAAGGCGATCGAAGCCTTTGAAGAGCCGGTGGTGCTTTTGGCCGGAGGGCTTGACCGCGGTAACACCTTCGATGATTTGATCGAGTCTTTTCGGAAAATTAAAGCCATCGTTGCTTACGGCGAGACGCGGGACAAACTGGCGGCATCTGCTCAGGAAGCAGGAGTGAATGAAATCCACCGCACAGAATTTTTGGCGGATGCTGTAGACAAAGGCTTTCAGCTTTCTGAAAGCGGGGATGTGCTGCTGCTCTCTCCTGCCTGTGCAAGCTGGGATCAGTTCCGGACATTTGAAGAACGGGGCCGGACGTTTATGGAATATGTAGAAAAGTATAAATGATATGGGGTGCAGTTTTGCTCCACTCCTGAAGCTACCTTTAAAAGGTGGTTTCAGGAATGGATCGAATGATGCATTCTTTAAAAAGAAATTACCCAAAAACAAACAAAAAATGTAATGAAATCCAGGAGCCTGAAATAAACAAATGAATAAACAGGAGGGGATCGTATGGGACAAGAGGCGGAATCAGCATGGAATTTCGAAGACTTTGGCAAAGTGCTGAAGGATGAACCACTGGCGAAGCATACGACTTGGAAAATCGGCGGGCCGGCGGACTGGCTGGTTGAGCCGACAAGCGTGGAAGAGCTGGAAAACGTCATGAAATGGATTCAGGAAGAAAATCTTCCATGGCGTGCCGTCGGCCGTGGATCAAATCTGCTGGTGGATGATGAGGGGATTGAAGGCGTAGTAATAAAATTTGGCACGAAGCTTGCCAATATGGAAAACGATAACGGTATAGTCACAGTGGAAGCGGGCTATCCATTAGTCCGGCTCGCTACGATTTTAAGCCGGGACGGATACGGGGGCATGGAGTTTGCCGGGGGCATTCCGGGGAGTGTCGGCGGAGCAGTATTTATGAATGCAGGCGCCCACGGCTCTGACATGTCAAAGGTATTGATAGAAGCGTTAATTTTATTTCCGGATGGAACAATGGAGTGGATTCCTAACGAAGAAATGGGATTTGCCTACCGCATCTCCAGACTCCAGTCGGATAAAGGCATATGTGTTGCTGCCAGGCTCAGGCTTGAGCAGGGGGAAAAAGACGTCATCTTTAAAGAAATGCAGGAATACAAAGAGTACAGAAGGGAGACGCAGCCGTGGGCTCATCCCTGCGCAGGCAGTGTCTTCCGGAATCCTCTGCCTGACCATGCCGGTGAGCTTATAGAAAACCTCGGGTTAAAAGGTCACGTGATTGGCGGTGCGCAGATCTCAGAGCTTCATGCAAACTTTATTGTTAACACAGGGGAAGCCAAAGCATCTGATGTACTGGCATTAATTGAAAAAGCCCGTTCCTCCGTGAAAGAAGCTTACGGCATTGAGCTTGAGACCGAAGTGGAAATTGTAAACAAAAGATCAGCCGACAGCTGATAAGCGGGGAAACAGAGGAGGACTGCGGTGTGAGAAAGCCAAATGATGGCAAACTGGTCTCACTCGAAGAGCATCACCCCAGTTTAAAGGAGCAGCGCCGACAAAAATCGCGGCGCCGGCTGTTTATCTATCTGGCTGTATTTTTTGTATTAATCGGACTGGTTATTTATTTTCAATCTCCGTTAAGTCATATCCGCAGTATTGAAACGAGCGGAGCCCAATTCACAGAAAAACAGGTTGTTAAAGAAGAAAGCGGGGCCCAGATCGGAACAAATATCTGGGAAATGGACAGAAACGTGATTAAGAATAATGTAGAGAAGCTGCCGGAAATTCAGGAAGCAGAAGTGACGAGATCCTGGCCGGCGACGGTAAACATTGAGGTTACTGAGTATGAAAAAGTTGCTTATACGCAGGTTGAAGGTGCTTATGCCCCGGTGCTTGAAAACGGCTATGAGCTTACAGATAACGTAAGCAGCGAACTTCCGGCAGATGCGCCGCTTCTGCAGAATTTTGAAAAAGAAGAAAGACTTGAAGCGTTCTCAGAGGAACTTGGTAAATTAGGTGAAGGGGTGACCAACCGGATTTCAGAAGTATATTTCGATCCTTCTGAAAATGAAGAGGATAATATCACTCTTTACATGAACGACGGTCTTGAGGTCCGCAGTTCTGTTTCCGGATTCTCGGAGTATATGAGCTCGTATCCATCCATTGCAAGAAATATTGATGCCAGCCAAAACGGGGTGCTTTATATGATGAGGGCGCCGTATTTTGAAGCAGCAGAGCCGGAAGAAGGCTCCGGGGAAGAAAATGAAGGAACGCAGGAAGTGCCGGAGGAAAGCTTCATTGAAGGAAATAACGCTCCTGAAGGGGCAGAAAACGGAACCTCTGACACAGAAGAAAACGATAACGCCAATGGAGCTGGACAATAAAAGAATGAATATTGTTTGAAAATTGCCTTTTCCATTGAAGATAGTTGTTGTAGACTGAAAAGAAGGCGTATTTTTCTTAACCCAAGCGAAAATACTGCCGTATATTATTAATGGAAGCGCAACCGGAAAAATTCTGGTGCGTATGGACATATAAAAGATACAATAGTTAGAAAATCGAAACGAAAATAGATCTATAAGGGGGTGCCCAACCTTGAACAGTGAAAATTTGTATGTCAGTCTTGATGTCGGCACATCGTCTGTCCGAGCGATTATCGGAGATATGAGCGGTGGCGCCTTAAAAATTATCGGAGTCGGCCGGGCGCCGTCTATCGGCATGAGAAAAGGTGCGATCGTCGATATCGATGAAACGGTTAAAGCGATCAAAGAGGCCGTGGACCAGGCGGAACGAATGGTTGATTTAGAAGTAAAGCAGGTCATTGTAGGAATTAATGGTAATCAGGTGGAAATGCGGGCGTGTAACGGAATAGTGGCTGTATCGAGCACCGACCGTGAAATTCAGGATGAGGATGTAGAGAGAGTAATCGATGCGGCACATGTGATGAGTATTCCGCCCGACAGAGAAATTATTGATATTATTCCAGCCCAGTTTATTGTAGACGGAATGGATGGAATTAAAGATCCGCGCGGCATGCTCGGTACCCGTCTGGAGATGGAAGGCACTATTATTACAGGGGCTAAAACCGCTTTACATAACCTACTACGCTGTGTGGAGCGAGCAGGACTGGAAATTGCAGATATTGTACTTCAGCCGTTGGCTTCAGGGAGTGTAGCGGTTTCAAAGGACGAGCGTTCTCTTGGAGTAGCCTTAATTGATATTGGCGGCGGTTCGACGACGGTCTCTGTATTCCAGGAAGGCCAGCTGCAGACAATGTCTTTTCTTCCAATTGGCGGCAGCCATATATCAAACGATATTTCCGTCGGGATCAGAACGACCGCCGAAGAGGCAGAGCGCCTGAAGCTTGAGCATGGTCATGCCTTTATTGATGATGCTTCTGATGATTTGTCATTTTCCATTCAGACGCTCGGAAATAATGATCAGAAAAAATTCACGCAGCTCGAGCTGGCAGAAATTATTGAACCAAGAATGGAAGAGATTCTTACATTAGTGCAGCAGGAAATCAACCGCATGGGTTATCATGATCTTCCGGGCGGGTATGTATTAACCGGAGGTGCGGTCATGATGCCGGGGACGCTCGAGCTTGCCCAGGACATTTGGAAGCAGCATGTCCGCCTTGCAATGCCGGACTACATCGGCGTACGTGAACCTACGTATACAGCCAGTATCGGCTTGATTGAATTTGCATATAAAAGCATGAAGGTTCATAGTGGAGAAGAGTCCGTTGTAGCAGCGGGACGCTCTGAGAAATATGCAGAATCAGACCGCCCGGCTTCAGCAGGAGAAGCTAATTACCGCAATGGTTCAAGCACGCGCCAGCAAAACCGGACGAAAGAAAAAGATCCGGAGGAGCCTGGATTTAAAGAGCGGATGCGAAGCGTATTTAAATCTTTCTTTGAATAAGTAACGAAGGATAAAACGACTATATAGGAGGACCACATATGTTGGAATTTGAAATGGATATGGACCAGCTAGCCCAGATTAAAGTCATCGGTGTCGGCGGTGGCGGTTCGAACGCTGTGAACCGTATGATTGAGAACGGTTTACAGGGAGTAGAATTTATTGCGGTAAACACAGACGCCCAGGCGCTGAAATTATCAGAAGCAGAAACAAAGCTTCAATTAGGCGGAAAGCTGACAAGAGGCCTGGGGGCTGGAGCGAACCCCGAAATTGGTAAAAAAGCTGCAGAAGAAAGCAAAGAGCAGCTCGAAGAAGCGCTGACCGGCGCCGATATGGTATTTATTACAGCCGGTATGGGCGGCGGCACGGGCACGGGTGCTGCTCCCGTTATTGCTGAAGTAGCCAAAGAAATTGGGGCACTGACCGTGGGCGTCGTTACACGTCCGTTCACATTTGAAGGTAAAAAGCGTGCGGTGCAGTCCTCCAACGGTATTTCCTCTTTAAAGGAAAAAGTGGATACGCTGATTGTTATTCCAAACGACCGTCTGCTTGAAATTGTGGATAAAAGCACACCGATGCTTGAAGCGTTCCGTGAAGCGGATAATGTTCTTCGCCAGGGCGTCCAGGGCATTAGTGACCTGATCGCGGTACCGGGACTTATCAACCTCGACTTTGCCGACGTAAAAACGATCATGAGCGAAAAAGGATCTGCGTTGATGGGTATTGGTATATCCACCGGAGAAAACCGTGCTGTGGAAGCGGCGAAAAAAGCCATATCAAGTCCGCTTCTTGAAACGTCCGTAGAGGGTGCTCAGGGCGTGCTGATGAACATTACCGGCGGCTCCAACCTGAGCCTGTTTGAAGTGCACGAAGCAGCTGAGATTGTATCTGAAGCGTCAGATACGGATGTTAATATGATCTTTGGCTCGGTTATTAACGAGAACCTGAAAGATGAAATCGTAGTTACAGTAATTGCTACAGGGTTTCAGGATAGTGAAGATCAGCGGAGCGCGCATGGATCGCGAGGCGGAGGACGCCAGACTGTTTCCCGGCAGCAGCCGTCAAGACAGCAGGCGCCGCAGCAGCCACAGCAGCCTGCGCCTCAGCAGGATTGGAAGGAAGAGCCTGTATCTGAAAACGAATCGTCCAGAGATGGACAGGAAGAAGATGAAGGACTCGATATTCCAACATTTCTGCGCAACCGGCGCCGTCGTTAAGCGCGGGCAGGCGATAGAAAAAAAGCGGGCCGGATACGGCCCGCTTTTCTTCGCTAAGGCTGGCGTAATCTATATGAAGCCGCATTATTGATCAATAAGCAGAAAGGTCGTGATGGCATGAAGCCTGAGCCGTTTCACCTTTTGACAAACGGCATTCTCGAGCTGGAAATGAACAGCAAAGCAGCTGCCGCCGGCTTTACCACAAGAATAAACGGTTCGGGAGAGCCTCCCTACGAGAGCCGTAACACAGCTTTTCATGTAGGGGAGGACAGGAATATAACGATAAATAACCGTATGATCACTGCCGAACATATCGGGAGGCCTCTTTCTACCTGGACTGCCGAGGAACAGGTGCACGGCAGCCGTATCGTAGAAGTCAGCCGCAGTGACGCCGGTAAAGGAAGTGAGCAGAGAGGAACCTCTGTGGCAGAAGCTGACGGTATTATTACCCAGTCGAAGGAAGTTACGCTTGTCAGTTTTTATGCTGACTGCGTTCCTCTGTTCTTTTACGCAGAAAACGCCGCGGTGGCAGGACTCGCCCACGCAGGGTGGAAAGGAACTGCAGCTGGTATCGGAGCTGGAATGATCCGGGCTTTTGCAGATAAGGGAATTCCGCCTGAACAAATATATGCGGCCATCGGGCCGGCTATATCCGGAGCTAATTATGAAGTGGATGAAGCAGTTCTCTCAGCGCTTAAGAATCAACAGAATTTTTCCGGCGGGGAGCCTTGGGCCCAAAAGGCAAACGGGAGGTACGCGCTTGATTTAAAAACAGCCAATAAACTGCTGCTTGAAAAGGCGGGCCTGCGGCCTGAACGTATTGCTGTCAGCGGTTACTGTACTTATGCCGAGGAAAAACTGTTTTTCTCCCACCGTCGTGAGAATGGGAAAACTGGACGAATGATGAGTTATATCTATATTATATAGACAGGGAGGATGCTGCACTTTGAACACGGTGGAATCCAACTGGAAAGTGATAAAGCGTAACATCAGCCTCGCCTGTGAAGCATCCGGCCGGGACCCGGAGGGGGTAACATGCATTGCTGTTACAAAGTACGTGTCTTCGGAGCGGGCGATGGAGGCGGTAGAAGCCGGAATAACCAACCTGGGGGAAAACCGTGTGGAAGGAGCGCTTGAAAAATACGAAGCTGTTTCCGGTCGCGCGGACATTCATTTTATTGGCACCCTGCAGTCAAAAAAAGCGAAAAAGATTATCGGTAAGTGTGCATATATTCATTCGCTGGACCGCTGGAGCCTGGCAGAGGAGATCAATAAACGCTCCGGGGAAACAGTCACCGAATGCTTTGTGCAGGTGAATGTCTCGGGGGAAGAAAGCAAAGCAGGGCTTCCGCCAGAGGAAGTGGAGCCGTTTATCGAATCGCTGGTGAAACTTCCCGGCCTTCGGATCGTAGGATTAATGACACTCGCTCCATTTGAAGAAGACGCTGAAAACACCAGGCCGGTTTTTCGTCAGATGAATGAGATGCGCAGACGTATACAGGAAAAAGACTGGGCGCATGCTCCCTGCGGTTATTTGTCCATGGGAATGTCCAACGATTATATGGTAGCTGTTGAAGAAGGTGCTACTCATATTCGTCTCGGTACTTCTCTTGTAGGTGAATAAAAGAATCCGGCGTTGAGTAACAAAACGGCTGGTATCTCTGTGTAAAAAGGAGAGGAGAAGATGAGTTTGCGTTCGAAGTTCCGGCGTTTTTTTGAGATGGACGACGATGTGGTCGAACAGGAGGTTCCTCTTTCTGAAGAAGAACAATATGCCCAGTATGAACACAGGCAGGGGGCAGCGCCGAACAATGTGGTGAGCCTGCAGAGTGTACAGAAGTCCTCGAAGGTGATGCTTTTGGAGCCGCGCAGCTACGAAGAAGTGCAGGATATCGCCGATCACCTGTGCAGCCGGAAAGCAGTGATCATTAATCTGCAGCGGGTGCCGAGAGAGCAGGGACGGCGTATCGTTGATTTTTTAAGCGGTACTGTGTATGCCATCGGCGGGGATATTCAGAAGGTTGGCAGCCAGATCTTTTTCTGCGCACCCGATAATGTGGATATTTCGGGAGCTATTACAGATATCATGTCCGAACGGGACGAACATTATTAGAAGGAAAGGAGAGGGATTATGCAGCTTATAGGTTCTTTGCTGATTAGTTTAATCAGTATTTACCGGATTGTGTTAATAGTATATATTTTCATGTCCTGGTTCCCAAACGCGAGAGAATCTACGATCGGCCAGTTTATCGGTTCGATCTGTGAACCATATTTGGAGCCGTTCCGCCGTTTCATTCCACCGCTCGGCCCGCTTGATATTTCGCCGATTGTGGCAATCATCGTACTCTTTTTTGCAGAATCCGGCATCCGGGCGCTGTTTTTCAATGCCGGGGCGTTGTTTTAATTGAGGTGAATACAACATGAATATGCTCGAACACTTCAGGCCGGAAGAAAGAGCCTGGGTGGAACAGGCGTCAGACTGGAAAGAAGCAGTCGAAACAAATTTCGAAAGACGGCTGACCGATTTTCTCGATCCGCGGGAGCGGGATATTTTAGCGTCAGTTATCGGAAAAGATGAAACTGTCCATTATGCTTTTGCCGGGGGAAACGACGATGCTGAGCGAAAGCGGGCGCTGATTTATCCATTTTACGAACAGCCGGAGCAGGAGGATTTTCAACTGATATTGTTTGAAATATCCTATCCGCAGAAATTTGCTTCTCTTGAACATAAGGATGTTCTCGGTGCCCTGATGGGCATCGGGTTAAAACGGGAGAAGTTCGGTGATATTCTGGAAGGGGAGGGGCGTTTTCAATTCGTGGCGGCTGCCGAAGTCCGCAGCTATATCGAGCTGAATCTTCCCAAAATCGCCAACGTTTCCGTAACGCCGGTGGAAAAACCGTTTTCCGCTATGCTGCCGATAGAAGAGCAGTGGGTGGAACGCGAAACGACGGTTTCTTCGCTTCGGCTTGATACATTTATGGCAGAAGCATACCGGCTTTCAAGAAGCAAAACACTTCCGTTCATAGAAAAAGCGAAGGTGCGCGTGAACTGGAAAAAGGTCGACCACCCCTCCTATATGCTGCGTCCTGGGGATTATGTTTCGGTGCGCGGGCTTGGCCGCTCCAAATTGATGGAGGTGCTCGGACGCACGAAAAAAGATAAGCAGCGGATTGTGTACGGAATTAAAGAGCAGAAAAGAAAAAAATAACCTTTTTTCTGTTGCAAGAAGGAACTGCCTTTTTCGCCGCGAATGCAGTAAAAGGCAGCAGGCTTTCGGGCCGGTATACATACTTGAATTGTAGAAAGGGTGAAAGACTTTGCCTTTAACACCACTGGATATTCATAATAAGGAATTCACAAGAGGTTTCCGGGGATACGACGAAGATGAAGTAAACGATTTTTTAAAGCAGCTCATTAAGGATTTTGAAGATGTGATTCGTGAACGTGACGAGCTGTATGACCGTACAAAAGAGCTTGAAGACCGGATTAATCATTTCTCGAGCATTGAAGAAACGCTGAACAAATCGATTTATGTAGCCCAGGAATCGGCAGAAGAAGTGCGGAAAAATGCCGAGAAGGAAGGGCAGCTGACGGTGAAGGAAGCGGAGAAAAATGCGGATCGGATTGTCAACGATGCCCTGAACAAATCCCGCCGGATTGAGCTTGAAATTGAAGAGTTGAAAAAGCAGGCTTCTGTTTACCAGACCAAATTTAAAATGCTGCTCGAAGCCCAGATGGAAATGCTTCATTCGGATGAATGGCTGAATCTTTCCGAGGAAGAACCGGCGGAGGCGGACGTTTATGCAGGCGACGGCGAACGTCTTGACTAACACCGGCAACTAGATTATACTTTTGCATTATCATATTCGATAAACGTTGAAGGGGAGCAGGCAGTAATGTACCGGTCTCAGCGATCTGCGGTTGGTGTAAGCGCAGAACCAGGGCATTTTTGTTATCACCCCGGAGTTCCTTAACTGAACAAAGCAGTAAGTTAAGGCGGCTTTGAAAAAGCCGTTATTGCCAATGAAGAGACAAGCAGGGAGCCGTATGGCTTCCTGCGCTCATCAGGGTGGTACCGCGAGTCATTCTCGCCCCTATGCACAGGGGCTCCGAATGGCTCTTTTTGTTGTAAGAAAAAAGGAGGATGCGGAAATGAGTTATAAAGAATCACTGTTAATGCCAAAAACCAAATTTCCAATGCGCGGCAATCTGCCAAATAAAGAACCGGAACGCCAGAAAACTTGGAATGAGCAGGACATCTATGAGCAGGTGCAGGCCCGCACCGAAGGCCGTCCGCTGTTTGTGCTGCACGACGGGCCACCCTATGCCAACGGCGACATTCACATGGGGCACGCTCTGAATAAAGTACTCAAGGACTTTATCGTCCGCTATAAATCAATGACAGGCTACCATGCGCCGTACGTGCCGGGCTGGGACGTTCACGGGCTTCCGATTGAAACGGCGCTTTCGAAAAACAAGAAAGTCGACCGGAAAAAAATGACGACAGCTGAGTTCCGTGCTGCGTGTGAAGAATATGCGGAAAAACAAATTGACCGGCAGCGGGAGCAGTTTAAACGTCTCGGAGTAAGAGGTGATTGGGAGAACCCATATGTGACGATGCATCATGAGTACGAAGCCCAGCAGATCCAGGTATTCGGCGAAATGGCCAAGCGCGGTCATATTTATAAAGGCAAAAAACCGGTCTACTGGTCGCCATCCTCAGAGTCGGCCCTGGCAGAAGCAGAGATCGAATACCACGATATGCGCTCTCCGTCGATTTACGTATCGTTTGCGGTTAAAGACGGCAAGGACGTTCTCGAGGGCGATGAAAAGTTTATCATCTGGACGACGACCCCGTGGACGATCCCGGCAAACCTGGCGATCACTGTTCATCCAGAGCTTGACTACGTCGTCGTGAAGGCGAATGGAGAAAAGTATGTCGTAGCCGAGGGGCTGCTCGAGGAGCTTGAACAAAAGCTTGAGTGGGACGGCTATGAGATTACAAAGCGCATGAAGGGCAGCGACCTGGAATACGTGATGGCTGAGCACCCTATTTACGGCCGGGACTCCCTCGTCATTCTCGGCGATCACGTAACGCTCGATGCCGGTACCGGCTGTGTACACACAGCGCCGGGCCACGGGGAGGAAGACTTTGTGGTAGGACAGCAGTACGGTCTGGAAACACTTTGTCCCGTCGACGATAAAGGAGTGTTTACTGACGAAGCCCCGGGCTTTGAAGGACTGTTTTACGATAAGGCGAATAAAGCGATCACGGACAACCTCGATCAGCTCGGGGCGCTATTGCAGCTGAATTTCTTCAGCCACTCGTATCCGCATGACTGGAGAACGAAAAAGCCGGTGATTTACCGGGCGACTGACCAGTGGTTTGCTTCGATCGAAAACATCCGGGGCGAGCTTTTAGACGAAATTAGCCAGGTGACATGGACCCCGGCATGGGGAGAAACAAGGCTGTACAATATGGTGCGTGACCGGGGCGACTGGTGTATTTCGAGACAGCGTGCCTGGGGTGTGCCAATTCCGGTCTTTTATGCAGAGGACGGCGAAGCGCTTATTAACGATGAAACCATCCAGCACGTATCCGAGCTGTTCCGCAGCCATGGCTCCAACGTATGGTTTGAATGGGAAACAGCCGATCTGCTGCCGGAAGGGTTTACGTCGGAGCACAGTCCAAACGGCATCTTTACAAGAGAAATGGATATTATGGACGTGTGGTTCGACAGCGGGTCGTCCCATCAGTCAGTGCTTGAGGCATCTCCGCTTCTGCAGCGTCCGGCTGATATGTATCTTGAAGGCTCCGATCAGTACCGCGGCTGGTTTAACTCCTCTCTTACAACAAGTGTTGCGGTTACCGGAAAAGCGCCGTACCGTTCCGTACTGAGCCACGGCTTTACGATGGACGGAGAAGGCAAAAAAATGAGCAAATCGCTCGGTAATACAATTTCTCCAAACGACATCACAAAGCAGCTCGGCGCAGATATTCTAAGACTCTGGGTGTCGAGTGTCGACTATCAGGCGGACCACCGGCTCTCGGACAACATTTTAAAGCAGATCGCTGAAGCGTACCGCAAGATCCGTAACACGTTCCGGTTTATGCTCGGAAACCTGAGCGATTTTGATCCGGTTAAGCACCGGGTTGAGCCGGCGGACTGGAGCGAGCTTGATCAATATATGCATCTGCGCCTGCAGGATTTGATTGCAAAAATCCGTGCCGGCTATGAAGAATACCAGTTTGTTAATGTTTATCAAACGTTCCACAACTTCTGCACCGTAGATCTGAGCTCGTTTTATCTTGATATCGCCAAGGACACGCTCTACGTCGAGCATGAAGACGATGTCCGCCGCCGGGCTGTGCAGACGGTACTGTATGACACGTTAACAGCTCTTGTGCAGATGATCGCACCGATCATTCCGCATACGGCCGAAGAGGTATGGGAATTCATCCCTCAGACAGAAGCTGACAGCGTACAGCTGACGGATATGCCGCAGGCGGACCGTTCGACGGAGGATGAAGAGCTCCGCCGGAAGTGGGATCGTCTCATGGATGTGCGGGACGATGTATTAAAGGCTCTCGAAACAGCGAGAGGAGAAAAAGTGATTGGCAAGTCGCTTGAAGCCTCGGTAGATATTTACGCAGACGGGGAAGTAAAGGATATGCTGCAGAGCGTAACCCGTTTAAAAACGCTATTTATTGTGTCGAAGGCAGAAATTGCCGGCTCAGCGTCAGAGGCCCCGGCGGAAGCAGCGAAGCTTGACGAAGTAAGCGTTGTGGTAGGAGCAGCGGAAGGTGAACGCTGCGAACGCTGCTGGGAAGTGACCGAAACAGTGGGAGAAGACCCGGCGTATCCGGATCTCTGCAGCCGCTGTGCCTCGGTCATGCATCAAAAAGAAAACGTCAGTCAATCATAGCATGTGAGGAGTCCCTTTCCAGCAGGGGGGGCTCCTTTTTTATACGGAAAGTAAGGGGCGGAAGGGTCGCGCCCGGGCGCTGTTCGCACCGGCGAATATATGCTAAAATGCTAAGGATGGAACGCACACCGCAAGAGAGGATGAAAGAGGCCGTATGAAAATTATTAAGTGGCATTACCTGCTGGCTGCGCTGATTATTATTTTCGATCAGGTAACCAAATACATAGTAGCTGCCTCCATGCGTATTGGAGAAAGCATTGAAGTGGTCCCGTCTTTTTTATATCTGACCTCTCACCGGAATGCAGGAGCGGCCTTTGGTATATTACAGGGCCAGCGCTGGTTTTTCTTAATTATTACGATCGTCGTAATAGCGGTAGTAGTGTATTACATGCAGCAGTACGGTACGCTCTCGTTTACTTTTGGTATTCCATTGGCCCTCGTTCTTGGAGGAGCTGTTGGAAATTTCATTGACCGTATGCTTTTTGGCGAAGTTGTAGACTTTGTTGATGTTTACCTGTTCGCCTATAATTATCCGATTTTCAATGTCGCAGATGCTGCCCTGACAGTAGGTGTAATCTGGTTGATTATCGGTATGTTTTTAGATGAAAGATCACGAAAGAAGGAAGAAGCACATGAATCCACGAATTATTGACGACGAAGAGCAGGGCACAAGAATTGACCGTCTGATGACAGAAGAATTGGGAGAATCGCGTTCGGTCGTTCAGCAATGGGTGAAAGAGGGCTGGGTCACAGTCAACGGCGGTCGTGTGAAAAATAATTACAAGCTTCAGGCCGGTGACCGCATTGACGTTACTGTTCCTGAGGACAATCATGAAGAAATGACGCCGGAAGAAATGGATCTTGACATACGCTATGAGGATGACGATGTGGTAGTGATCTACAAACCAAGAGGCATGGTTGTGCATCCGGCACCGGGTCACACCCGCGGAACATTGATGAACGGGCTTCTGCACCGCTATCCGGCATGGCAGGACCATCCCGAAGCCCGGGCAGGGCTGATTCACCGCCTGGATAAGGATACATCCGGCCTCCTTATAACGGCTAAGCATCCTGAGGCTTACGAGCAGTTATCCGCCCAGATGAAGGAGCGGAAAATTGAGCGGAAATATAAAGCAATTGTGCACGGAGAGGTACCGCACGAGACAGGGAAAATTGATATGCCGATCGGCCGTGATCCCCATGACCGTCAGAAAATGGCGGCGGTGCGTGAAAACTCGAAGCCGGCAGTGACTCACTTTCAGGTGCTGCAGTGGTGGCACAAATATACGTTTGTGGAGTGTGAGCTTGAAACCGGCCGGATGCATCAGATCCGTGTGCATTTTGCCGAGATCGGCCATCCGGTGGCCGCTGATCCGAAGTACGGGCGCCGGAAGACTCTTTCTCTTCCGGGCCAGGCGCTGCATGCGTACCGTCTCCGCTTTGAGCATCCTGTAAGCAGAAATTGGGTTGAAGTGGAGGCCGAACTGCCGGAAGAGATGCAGGCTGCTATTGATGAACTTAACAAAACTAGTTGACCGCACAAAAAAAGACTGTCATACTACGTAATAACGAAAAAAACGAATGCCTTTTTAACACAGTCCCGTGAGGCTGAGAAGAGGTGGTGACTGAGCGCAGAAGTACTCAGGGCGGCGTATGTGTAATATCCGGCCTGCGGATGAATGTGCCCGGATCCGCAAGCTCTCATCCTTACGGGATGGGGGCTTTTTTTATGAAGTAAAGGAGGATGGTGCAGATGGAACGGGTGCTTTTGGATGAACAGGCAATCCGGAGAGCTCTGACGAGGGTATCGCACGAAATTATTGAACGAAACAAAGGCGTGGAAGACTGTATCCTGGTCGGAATCAAAACGCGGGGCATTTACATTGCCAACCGGCTCGCGGAAAGTATCGAACGGATTGAAGGAAACGCGATTCCGATTGGCGAAGTGGACATTACGATGTACCGTGATGATTTATCCCACAACAATAACAGCCAGGAGCCGGAGCTGCGCGGGGCTGTGCTTCCTGGAGAGATTACCGGAAAGACAGTGATTCTGGTGGACGATGTGTTATATACCGGACGGACCGTGCGGGCAGCCATGGACGCCATGATGGACAGCGGCCGGCCGGCACAGATCCAGCTGGCCGTGCTCGTGGACCGTGGTCACCGGGAGCTTCCCGTTCGGCCGGACTACATCGGCAAAAACGTACCGACCTCCCGGGAAGAAATTATCGCTGTCAACATGGCAGAAGAAGACGGCGAAGACCAGGTGAGTATCCATTCTGCATAACAGGATTTCTCTTTAATTTGAACCAGTGAGTTCAAAAAGGGATGAGACGAAAGCGTTTCTTCCCTCCATGCCAATATTAGTGGAGGTTTATCATGAAAAATAATGAAGATATCCATATCCAGACCCGACCAGCCCCGGCTACGTGGCTGATTCTGAGCCTGCAGCATTTGTTCGCCATGTTCGGATCGACAATACTCGTGCCGGCGCTTACAGGACTCAGCCCGGCCGTAGCCCTTGTTTCCAGCGGCCTTGGAACACTTGCCTATCTGGCAATCACCAAAGGACAGATACCGGCTTATCTCGGCTCGTCATTCGCTTTTATTTTCCCAATCATTGCCGCTTTATCCATCGGGGGGCCGGGAGGCGTCATGCTCGGTTCGCTCGCAGCGGGGCTTGTTTACGGCATTACGGCACTGATTATCCGTAAAGCCGGTGTAGGCTGGCTGATGAATATTCTCCCGCCGGTCGTAGTCGGTCCGGTTATTATGGTTATCGGCCTCGGCCTTGCGACAACGGCAATCGAAATGTCGATGAACTACAACGCAGACACCGGGAACTATAATGAACCAATGCGCCATATGAGCGTAGCCGCCGTTACACTTGCCATAGTCATTGTCGCGTCTGTGTTTTTCCGCGGCTTTTTCCGCATCATTCCCGTCCTGTTTGGCATCATCGGCGGCTACCTGACGGCGCTTGCTGCCGGTATGGTAAATACAGGTGCCATCGGAGAGGCTGCCTGGATTCAGGTGCCGGACTTCTCCGTCCCGTTTGCTACGTACAGCCCGGATTGGAGCTGGAGCGTTATCGCGATCATGGCACCGATTGCGCTTGTGACGATTGCCGAACATATCGGTGACCAGCTCGTATTAAGCAAAGTAGCGGAAAAAAACTTTCTGAAGTCCCCGGGGCTGCACCGTTCCATCATGGGAGACGGGGTGGCAACAATGTTTGCTGCGGTCCTCGGGGGGCCGCCGAACACGACGTACGGGGAAAACATCGGCGTGCTGGCTATCACTCGCGTGTTCAGCGTGTATGTGATTGGCGGAGCGGCAGTGCTTGCTATCAGCTTTGGGTTTATCGGAAAGGTGGAAGCCTTTATTGCAAGCATCCCGGGAGCTGTAATGGGCGGGGTTTCGATTCTGCTGTTTGGCATCATCGCCTCGAACGGACTCCGGATGCTGATTGATAATAACATCGACCTTGGCATTAAGCGAAACCTGATCATCAGCTCCGTGATCCTGGTAACCGGTATTGGAGGAGCGTTTATTGAAGTTGGGGAGTACTTTGAAATTTCGAGCATGGCGCTTGCTACAGTAATCGGCATGGTGCTGCATTCCGTGCTTCCGGGCAAAGAAGATTCCTACGGCAACCGGTCAATGTTTGAATCCGTCAGTACATCTACATCAAAAAATAAGGCAGCTTGATCATCCTTTAAGGAAGTACAGAGAGACATCCAAGGTTGAACGGCATGGAAACACTTCCGTCGGCAGACTATCCTGCGCGGGGCGTTTCTTCATACCCGTAAACCTGGAGTCTTTCCGACTCCGGGTTTTTTATATAGGGATCGAAGCGCTTAAAAAAGGAGCGGAAACGATGATGAGTATGAAATCTTCAAAAACAGCAGCGGTCCAGCATGTGCTCACTATGGAGGAATGGGATGTGCGGCAGATTCATGAGCTGCTGGCGAGGGCCAACGCCTTCGCAGAGACGGACCGGGAACGGAAAAGCCTTCCGTTGTACGCAGCGAACTTATTTTTTGAGCCCAGCACCCGGACCAAGCTCAGCTTTGAAGCGGCCGAACAGAATCTCGGTCTCGGGATTCTTCACTTCGATGCTGCCACCTCAAGCGTAAAAAAGGGAGAGAGTCTGTACGATACAGTGCGCACGATCGAAAGCATTGGAGCCGACGTGGTCGTTATCCGTCACGAGCAGGAACGGTACTTTGATGAACTGCGGGACTCTATCAGCATCCCCATTATTAATGGAGGGGACGGCTGTGGGCATCACCCCACGCAGTCGTTTCTGGATTTAATGACAATCCAGCAGGAGTTTGGGCGGTTTGCCGGAGTGAAGGTTGTCATTGCCGGTGATATCCGGCACAGCCGGGTCGCCCGTTCAAACGTGGAGGTATTGGAGCGTCTTGGAGCGAAGGTATATGTATCGGGACCAAAAGAATGGATGGATGAAGCTATGAGCAGCCGCTTTATACCAATGGATGAAGCGGTGGAGGTGGCGGACGTTATGATGATGCTCCGCATACAGCATGAACGGCATACCGTTCAGCTGATAGCGGGCCCAAACGATTATCACGAAGCATACGGGCTCACCATAGAGCGGGCGCAGCGCATGAAGGACAAAAGCATTATTATGCATCCGGCCCCGATCAACCGGGGCGTGGAGATCGCGGACGAGCTCGTGGAGGGAGACCGCTCAAGAATATTCAGGCAGATGACAAACGGTGTTTTTATCCGGATGGCTGTGCTTGACCATGTATTAAGACAGGCTAAAGGAGGAGATTGGAAATGAACGGATGGATTATCAATGCGCAGGTGTTCACCTCCGGGGAAACCATCGAACCACGGGATGTACTGGTTGAAAATGGGCGTATCCGGGAAATTGGCCGGGCGCCGGAGGAGGCTGACGTAGTGCTCGATGCGAAAGGAAGGCTGCTCAGTCCGGGCCTGGTTGACGTGCATGTGCATCTTCGTGAGCCGGGAGGCGAGCACAAAGAAACGATCTATTCAGGTACAAAGGCGGCGGCGAAAGGCGGATTCACCACCGTTTGTCCGATGCCAAATACGCATCCGGTACCGGACTCCGCAGGAAAGCTTGATCTGTTGTATGAACGTATCGAAGCCACGGCTGTGGTTCGTGTCCGTCCCTACGCCTCCATTACGGAAAAACAGCAGGGGGCCGAGCGTACGAACATGAAAGCACTGAAAGAGCACGGGGCCTTTGCTTTTACAGATGACGGAGTGGGGGTGCAGGACGCCTCTGTCATGTACGAAGCCATGCAGGAAGCCGCAGCGCTCGATATGCCGGTGGTGGCGCACTGTGAAGAAAATACGCTCGTGTACGGCGGCAGCGTGCACGCCGGGAGGTTCGCGGAAAAAAACGGACTAAAGGGTATACCGGCGGTAGCTGAATCCGTTCATATCGCCCGGGACATTCTGCTCGCTGAAGCGGCCGGCTGCCACTATCACGTGTGTCACGTGAGCACGAAGGAATCTGTGCGGCTGATCCGCGATGCAAAGCGTGCCGGGATCCATGTAACAGCCGAAGTCACACCGCATCATCTGCTGCTCAGTGAAGACGACATACCGGAGGTGGATACGAACTATAAAATGAATCCGCCGCTTCGCTCCCGCGGGGACCGGCAGGCGCTGCTTGAGGCCTGGCTCGACGGCGCCATTGATTTTATAGCGACCGACCACGCGCCTCACGCTGCTGAAGAAAAAGCACGGCCGATAGGCGAAGCTCCATTTGGCATTACGGGATTTGAAACGGCCTTTCCGCTTTTATATAACGAACTGGTATTAAACGGGGTATGTACTCTGGAATATCTGCTTGCATCAATGACGGGGCATCCGGCCAGGGTATTCGGACTTGCTGCCGGCACGCTTGCCACAGGCGCTGCTGCAGACCTGACGCTCATAGACCTGGAGCACGAGGAAACGGTCGACCCTGCTCAGTTTGTGTCAAAAGGAAAAAATACGCCGTTTGCCGGCTGGAAGCTGAAAGGCTGGCCGGTACTCACGATCGTAGACGGACAGATAGTGTATGAAAAGGAAGAGGTGCAGCAATGAAGCGGAAATTAATACTGGAAAATGGAGCAGTTTTTCACGGAGAAGGCATTGGAAGCGAACGGGAAACTGTAGGGGAAGTTGTATTTAACACCGGGATGACCGGTTATCAGGAAATTTTATCCGACCCGTCCTACTGCGATCAGCTGGTGACGCTGACGTACCCGCTGATCGGCAACTACGGAATTAACCGGGATGACTTCGAAACGATGCATCCCTCTGCCGGCGGACTGATCGTCAAGGAAGCAGCTTCGCATCCGAGCAATTTCCGAAGCATCGGCACGCTCAGCGAATGGCTTTACGAAAAGGATATTCCCGGCCTGTGCGGCATTGATACACGCCGCCTGACGAAAATGATCCGGACCGCCGGTACACTGCGCGGCAGACTGTGCGCAGAAGAAGCGGAAGAGGAGGAAATCGTCCGGGAGCTGCAGCAGTGGATTGACCCCCGCGACCAGGTGTCCAGGGTCAGTACGAAAAACGCCTACCATGCACCGGGCAACGGCAAACGGGTCGTCCTGATGGATTACGGGGCCAAGCACGGCATTACCCGGAATCTGCTCAGCCGCGGCTGCGACGTATTTGTGCTCCCGTACAATGCCACGGCGAAGGAAGTGCTCGCCCTGAACCCGGACGGAGTAATGCTCAGTAACGGCCCGGGAGACCCTGAAGACGTGCCGGAGGCCGTGGAGACGCTCCGTGGCCTGATTGGGGAAGTACCGGTCTTTGGCATCTGTCTCGGGCACCAACTGCTGAGTCTTGCCTGCGGGGCTACATCCTCCAAGCTTAAATTTGGCCACCGGGGAGGGAACCATCCGGTCAAGCAGGTTAAAACCGGCCGGGTGGATATAACCTCCCAGAATCACGGCTATACCGTGGACCGGGATTCGCTGATGGGCACTGACCTTATACTGACGCACGTCAACGTCAATGATGGCACAGTGGAAGGCGTCGAGCACCGGGAATACCCTGCCTTCAGCGTTCAGTACCATCCGGAGGCCTGCCCGGGGCCGAGCGATGCCAACGACCTGTTCGATCAGTTTGTCCGCTTAATGAACCGCTACGAAAAAGTACCTACTCGAATGTAAAAGGGGAGTCACCATGCCAAAACGTACAGATATCCAAAAAATATTAGTGATTGGCTCCGGCCCTATCGTGATCGGCCAGGCGGCGGAGTTTGACTACGCCGGCACCCAGGCGTGCCAGGCGTTAAAGGAAGAGGGCTACGAGGTCATTTTAATTAATTCCAATCCGGCAACCATCATGACGGACACCAATATTGCCGACCAGGTGTACATGGAGCCGCTCACCCTTGAATTTGTTGACCGGGTCATCCGCAAGGAACGGCCCGACGCGATTCTGCCAACCCTTGGCGGCCAGACCGGCCTGAATATGGCGATGGAGCTGCACCGCCACGGGCTGCTCGAGCGGTATGATATTTCCCTTCTTGGCACCGAGCTGTCGGCCATTGAGCAGGCAGAGGACCGGGAGTCCTTCCGGAACCTGATGTATGAGCTGAACGAGCCGGTGCCGGAAAGCACCATCGTGCACAACCTGCAGGAAGCAGAAGCCTTTGTGGAGGAAATCGGCTATCCGGTCATCGTCCGGCCGGCCTATACGCTCGGCGGTACCGGCGGCGGCCTGGTGGATAATCACGACGAGCTGGTGGAAATCGTCGGCTCCGGACTTAAATACAGCCCGGTAACCCAGTGCCTGCTGGAAAAAAGCATCGCCGGCTTTAAAGAGCTTGAATACGAAGTGATGCGCGACAGCTCGGGACAGGCGATTGTTGTCTGTAACATGGAAAACATTGATGCGGTAGGGATTCATACCGGTGACTCGATTGTCACCGCCCCGAGCCAGACGCTTGCCGACCGGGAGTACCATATGCTCCGGGACTCGTCCCTGAAAATCATCCGTGCGCTCGAAATTGAAGGCGGCTGCAACGTGCAGTTTGCTCTCTCCCCGGACAGCTTTGAATACTATATCATTGAGGTTAACCCGCGCGTAAGCCGCTCCTCGGCACTTGCGTCCAAAGCCACCGGCTACCCGATTGCCAAACTGGCAGCAAAAATTGCGGCCGGCTATAAGCTCGATGAGTTAAAGAATCCGATCACCGGCACGACGTACGCAAGCTTCGAGCCGGCTCTTGATTACGTAGTAACGAAGATCCCCCGCTGGCCGTTCGACAAATTTGAGGCAGCGAACCGCCGGCTCGGTACACAGATGAAGGCGACCGGGGAAGTAATGGCTATCGGACGCTCATTCGAGGAGTCCATTTTAAAAGGCATCCGGTCGCTGGAACTCGGGCGGGCTTTTCTGACACACCCGGACTACGCAGAGGCCTCTGAAGAGAAGCTGATAGACAAGCTTATTCGTGCGGATGATGAGCGGCTGTTTTATATCGGGGAAGCACTAAAGCGCGGCTACTCGCTCGAGCAGCTGCACCACTGGACAAAAATTGATTTGTTTTTCCTTGAAAAATTCGCCGGCATTGTCAAGGTTGCGGAAATGGCACGCGCCTATCCAAATGATGAAGAAATGCTTCGGATAGCCAAGACCACCGGCATGGCTGACGAAACGCTGGCAGCCTACTGGAACACAACAGAAAAACAGGTGCGCAGCCAGCGCCTTGATCTGGGTATTACACCGGTGTATAAAATGGTCGACACGTGTGCGGCGGAATTTGAGTCTGAAACGCCGTATTACTATTCCTCCTATGAAGAGGAAAACGAAAGCGGCAAAACCGGGCGTCCGTCGGTTATCGTCCTCGGCTCCGGCCCGATACGGATCGGGCAGGGAGTGGAATTTGACTACGCGACGGTGCATACCGTCTGGGCGCTGCAAGAAGCGGGATACGAAGCGATTATTATCAACAACAACCCGGAAACGGTGTCGACAGACTTCAGCGTGTCGGACAAGCTGTACTTTGAGCCGCTCACAGTGGAGGACGTGATGCACGTGGTCGATGTGGAGCAGCCGGAGGGCGTCATCGTTCAATTCGGCGGCCAGACCGCCATTAACCTGGCGGACGGTCTCGCTGAGCACGGCGTAAAGATTCTGGGCACTACACTTGAGGACATGGACCGGGCAGAGGACCGGGATAAGTTTGAAGCGGCGCTGCAGTCGTTGAAAATTCCTCAGCCGCTCGGCCGTACAGCGGTCAGCACAGAAGAGGCACGGGTGGTGGCTGCTGATATCGGCTATCCGGTTCTGGTCCGCCCGTCGTACGTCCTGGGTGGACGGGCGATGGAAATCGTCGGAAATGAAAAAGAGCTGCTTAACTACATGGAGCGGGCCGTGCGCGTCAACCGCAAGCACCCGGTTTTGATCGACCGTTATATGGTCGGAAAGGAAGTGGAGGTCGACGCGATTTCAGATGGAGAGACGGTGCTTATTCCGGGCATCATGGAGCACATTGAACGCGCCGGCGTGCATTCGGGTGATTCGATTGCAGTCTATCCATCGCAGACGCTCTCCGAGAAGACGAAACAAACGCTTGCTGAGCGGACGGTCGCTATCGGAAAGGGTCTGAACATTAAAGGGCTGCTGAACATTCAGTTTGTCATACATGAAGATGAAGTGTATGTACTTGAAGTGAATCCGCGGGCGAGTCGCACCCTGCCGTTTTTAAGTAAAATTACCGGATGTCCGATTGCAAAGCTTGCCACCCGGGTTATGGTCGGCGAAAGCCTTGCTTCCCTTGGGTACGAAAGCGGTCTGCTGCCGGAGACAGAAGGCGTTTCGGTCAAGGTGCCGGTCTTTTCATTCGCTAAGCTGCGCCAGGTGGAAATTTCCCTCGGACCAGAAATGAAATCAACCGGCGAAGTGATGGGCCGGGACCAGACGCTCGAGAAAGCATTGTATAAAGGGCTGATCGCTTCGGGCATGAAAATTCCAAATCACGGCACCGTGCTGTTTACTATTGCCGATGAATGGAAAAAGGAGGCACTTGCGCTCGCCAGGAGGTTTCATGCGATCGGCTATACGATTACAGCGACACAGGGAACGGCGGCATGGCTGAACAAGGAAGGTATTCCGGCTTCCTCGGTCGCAAAAGTGGAGGAAGAGTCGCCAAACATTCTGGACTTTATCCGGGAAGGAAAAGCCCAGTTTGTCATCAACACGATGGAAAAACAGAAAAAAGCGGCGGCGGACGGCTTCCGGATCCGGCGGGAAGCGGTGGAAAATGAAGTGGTATGCCTCACGTCCCTCGACACGGCCGGGGCACTGCTGAAGGTGCTTGAGATGATCACCTTCTCCACAGAAGCTATGCCTGCGATGAAAGAAGACCGCACAAACGAGGTGATGGCGTGATTCAAAAAGAATGGATGACCGTCGTTTCAATCGACGAAATTGCAGCATCGATTTTTGAAGTCGTACTCGAAGGAGACATGGCGGAGCGTATTCAGGCGCCGGGGCAGTTCGTGCATGTGAAGACGTCACCGCATGTCGTCCCGCTTCTCCGCCGTCCGGTCAGCATTAGTGAATACTGGCCGGAACAGCGGAGGATGGCGCTTGTATTCCGTGCTGAAGGCGAGGGGACAAGCCGGATGGCGACCTGGCGCGCAGGCGACGAAGTGGATGTGCTCGGACCTCTCGGCAATGGATTTGACACGAGTGACGTGGGCGAAGGAGAAAAGGCACTGATTGTCGGGGGCGGCGTCGGCGTTCCGCCGCTGCTCGGTCTCGCTAAACAGCTGACGGGTCAGGGCATTCGGGTGCAGACCGTGCTCGGCTTTGCCGATGAATCCAGTGCGTTCTTCCAGGAAAGGTTCAGCGCACTTGGAGACTGCTTTGTGAGTACAGTTGACGGAAGTATAGGAGAGGCCGGCTTTGTCACAGATGTGATTGACCGCCAGGGTCTTTCCTATGATGCTATTTACGCCTGTGGGCCGCTGCCAATGCTTCGCGCGCTCGACAGCTCCTATGCGGCCGCAAAAGGGAAGCTTTCCCTTGAGGAGCGTATGGGCTGCGGCATCGGAGCCTGCTTTGCCTGTGTGTGTCACACTACAGATGATCCTGACGGGACAAGCTACCGGAAGGTTTGCAGCGACGGCCCGGTCTTTCCATGGGGAGAGGTGGTGCTGTCATGAAGCTGCACGTGAACCTGCCCGGGCTTGAGATGAAAAACCCGGTCATGCCGGCAAGTGGATGCTTTGGCTTTGGAAAAGAATTTTCCCAGCTTTACGACCTTAATGATCTCGGAGCCATTGCGATTAAAGCGACCACCGAAGAAGCTCGGTTCGGTAATGAAACACCGCGGGTGGCAGAAACAGAAGCAGGCATGCTGAACGCTATCGGTCTGCAGAACCCGGGGCTTAAAGGAGTCACTGAACAGGAGCTGCCGTGGCTCCAGCAGCTGGACACACCGGTTCTTGCAAACGTTGCGGGAACCAAAATGGAAGACTACGAAGCGGTGGCGGCCGGACTGTCGGAATCCGGTATGGTGGCAGCGCTGGAGCTCAATATTTCCTGCCCGAATGTGAAAGAGGGCGGCATTACGTTTGGCACCGACCCGAAGCTTGCGGCAGAGCTGACGAAAAGGGTAAAGCACGTGTCTGACGTGCCCGTTTATGTCAAGCTGTCTCCCAACGTGACGGATATTACCGAAATTGCCAAAGCGGTGGAACATGCCGGCGCAGACGGCCTGTCGCTGATTAATACATTATCGGGGATGAAAATCGATCCGGTGACGCGCAAGCCGCTGCTCGCCAATGAAATTGGGGGCCTTTCGGGGCCGGCCATTAAGCCGGTGGCCATCCGGATGGTATATCAGGTGCGGCAGGTAACAGAACTGCCTATTATCGGCATGGGCGGCATCATGGGCATGGAGGACGTGCTGGAATTTATGATGGCTGGAGCCGATGCGGTTGCTGTCGGAACGGCAAACATCAGCAACCCGTTTGCCTGTCCGGAAATCATTCAGGAGCTGACAGAATGGGCCGGCACGGAGACGGCTGCGGACTGGGCCGGCTGGAAGAAGGGCGGGGTGAAAGCATGAAAGACCGTCCCCTGATTATTGCCATGGACGTGCCGGATAAATCGGAGGCAGATGCCCTGCTCGCTTCATTCGGGCAGAAGCCGCTGTTTTTAAAAGTCGGCATGGAATTATTTTATAAAGAGGGCCCGTCGCTCGTGGAGGAATGGAAAGCACAGGGACACCGGGTGTTTCTTGACTTAAAGCTGCATGATATTCCCAATACGGTCCAGCGGGCAGCCGCCCAGCTTGCCCGGCTGCAGGTGGATCTTGTCACGGTTCATGCCGCTGGCGGGAGTCGGATGATGGCGGGAGCTGTGGAAGGCCTGGAGCAGGGCACATGGGCCGGGCAGAAGAGACCTGCCTGCATAGCGGTCACTCAGCTGACGAGCACCTCCGAAACGATGCTGAACGAGGAGCTTGGTATACCGCTTTCTATGAATGAAGCAGTGGCGGCTTACGCGGATCTTGCCGAACGGTCGGGACAGGACGGCGTTGTCTGTGCTGCCGGGGAAGTGCCGCTCATTAAAAGCGCCCGAAGCAGCTCCTTTATTACCGTGACGCCGGGAATTCGCGGGGCAGGCGAGGAGACGGGGGATCAGGCCCGGGTAGTGACACCGCGGGCCGCCGCAGGTTTTGGCAGTGACGCGATCGTCGTCGGACGCAGCATTACAAAAGCTGTTGATCCGGCTTCGGCTTATGAACAAATGGAACAGGAATGGAGAATGCCCAATGCAGAATGAAGAACTTCTCAGCAGGGATCTGCTGAGCATCGAAGCAGTGACACTGCGTCCGGATGAACCGTTTACCTGGTCTTCCGGTATCCGCTCCCCGATTTACTGCGACAACCGGCTGACGCTGTCTTATCCGGACGTGCGGACCCGGGTGGCAGAAGGACTGGCGGAAATGATACGTACCAATTACCCCGATGCTACGATCGTCGCCGGCACCGCAACGGCGGGGATCGCGCATGCGGCGCTTGCAGCAGACCGGCTCGGCCTGCCGATGTGCTACGTGCGCGGATCCTCCAAATCCCACGGCAAAGGTAATCAGATTGAAGGGCGGGTCACTCCGGAGGATAAGGTCGTAATTGTTGAGGATTTAATTTCCACAGGTCAAAGCATGATTACGGTCCAGCAGGCGCTTCTCGACGCAGGCGCCGGTGTACTCGGAGCGGCTGCGATTTTTACGTATGAGCTGGAGGAAGCCGAAAGGCAGCTTAAAGAAGCCCAGCTGCCGGTGAAAACACTGACTAACTACTCCGCGCTGATACAGATTGCTGCTGAGGAAGGCTACGTGCAGGAAAATGACATCGAGCGTCTGCAGGAATGGAAGCAGGCCCCGGCGTCCTGGGCGTAAATATGAATTAAAAAAGCTCCCTCTGGACAGCTGGGCTGTACCGGAGGGAGCTGTTTTTTATTTTGCAGCGGTCTGGGCCCTGGCCCTGTTTTTCATTTCAAGGACGAGGCTTTCCTCCGGAGTGACAAACAGGGTGGACTGCTGGTCGTAGGTCACAAACCCGGGCTTGGCGCCGTTTGGTTTTCGTACGTGGCGGATCAGGGTGTAGTCGACCGGCACCGAGGACGAGGAGCGCGCTTTGGAGAAATAGGCGGCAAGGACAGCCGCTTCCTTTAACGTTTCCTCATCCACGTCTGTGGAGCGGATAACCACGTGGGAGCCGGGGATGTCTTTCGTGTGCAGCCAGGTGTCTCCGGCGTTTGCCACCCGGTTGGTGACGTATTCATTCTGGCGGTTGTTTTTTCCGACAAGCAGAAGTGTGCCGGCTGAGGAAACGTACTGCTCAACCTGCGGTTTCGTGTTTTTCTTCTGCTTTTTCCTTTGAACGCGCTTTTTCAGATAACCGCCGTCCGACAATTCTTCGCGAATGTCGTCAATGTCAGATGGGGCAGCCGTTTCCACCTGCTGAATCAGCCGGTCGAGGTAATCAATCTCGCGACGGGTCAGCTTAATCTGTTTTTTCGCCTCGGATAGCGAGGTTTTGGCTTTATTATAGCGTTTAAAATACCGCTGGGCATTATCTGACGGCGAGAGTTCAGGCTCAAGCTCAATGGTAAGCGTGCCGCCCTCCGGATCGTAGTAATCCGTTACTTCGATTTCACTTTCCCCACCGCGGAGCTGGTGCATATGGGCGGTTAACAACTCCCCGTATTTTTGATAGACGAGGCGGTTTTCGGCCTGCGTAATCGTCTGGCGCAGTTTTTTCAGCTTACGCTCGTTTTTTTCGCGTTCGTTCTGCAGAAAGCGTTCGAGGTCATGGGCCTGCTGATGCACCCGGTCACGTTCGGCTTTGCCGTTATGGTAGCGGTCGAGCATGGCGCTCACCGAGTCAAAACTTTCCTTCGCACCGTCCACATGAGTAAGTTCAACGGCGCTGTAATATTCTTTATTCGCTTCGGTGGTCACAATCTGTGGCTGAAAACTCCCGCTATTAACGTCATGCATGAGCGAAATAAACGTATCGGCCAGCTTCTGCAGCGAACCGAGACCAGCACGGTGCGCGGTTTCTTTGGCGCTCTGGGGTGAAATCCCTTCAAACGCCTGCATTAGCTGGCGGTCGAGCTTGCCCTGGTTGGCGTCCAGTGCTCTCAGCACGTCGCCGGCTTGGGCTTTGAGGGGGTTCGCCTTATGCTGGGACGGTGGTCCAATGTACGCCTGGCCCGGGAGAATCGTGCGGACCGTGTTCTGGGCCGGGGAAATATGCTTCATGCTGTCCAGAATATGCGTACGGTCTTCATTAAGAAGCACGACATTACTGTGCTTGCCCATGATTTCCATGATCAGGGTCCGCTCCGTAAGGTCGCCGATTTCATCCTTGTTCTCAATGCGCAGCGAAACGATCCGCTCAAGTCCCTGCTGTGACACTTCCCGCACGAAGCCGCCTTCAAGGTGCTTGCGCAGCAGCATGCAGAACATGGAAGGCTCCTTGGGATTCTGGTACTTTTCGTCTGTCAGATGCATTCTCGACAGGGAAGGGTTCACCGACAGCAGCAGCTGGTGGTTTTTGCGGTTCGCCCGCACTGAAATGACCAGGTCGGTTTTATAGGGCTGGTGTATTTTTGTGATCCGGCCGTTTTGGAGCGTCTGCTGGACCTCCTGGACAACGGCCTGGGTCATGATTCCGTCAAAGCTCACGTTCGATCATCCTTTACTCGTACAAGCAGGAGAAATTCTTCTGCTGCTCGCGTTCTGTACGGTGGATTATAGCATAATGAAAAGCGCGCCGTCTTGTCTGCTGAATAAACATTGGTTGTGGGCTGAAGAGATATTGTTTACAATATAGAAGTACATAATGTTCGGGCCTCGCCGCGAAGCATCGTTTGTGACGCTTGAAATAATCGTGCTATACTGAAGCAGGAGAACAACTCGTCAGGAACCGCAGAAGAAAACATATATGAACCATTTTTTCAGGCAGCAGCTAGAGGGATGGTCCGACCAGGAGGGGTAGTTTTGAGCATTAAGCTAATCAACATTGGATTTGGAAATATCGTGTCGGCAAATCGGATTATTTCTATCGTCAGCCCGGAATCAGCACCAATCAAACGGATTATTCAGGAAGCCAGGGACCGTAACATGCTGATTGATGCCACCTACGGCAGAAGGACGAGAGCGGTTATCATTGCAGACAGCGACCATGTTGTGCTTTCTGCGGTTCAGCCGGAGACAGTCGCCCAGCGGCTGCATACAAAAGACGATGATTCATCGGACGAATAAGATTGTGAAATGAGGCGTGTCAACCTATGAAAGATGATAAAGGATTATTGATTGTTCTTTCCGGCCCGGCCGGTGTAGGAAAAGGTACGGTGTGCGGAGCGCTGCGCGAAGAGGATACGAACATTGAGTATTCCGTCTCCGCCACTACCCGGGCCCCGCGTCCGGGGGAGGAGCACGGAGTAAATTATTTCTTTCATTCGAAGGAAGAGTTTGAAAAAATGATTGAGGAAGGCCGTCTGCTGGAGTGGGCGCAGTATGTAGACAACTACTACGGGACCCCGCTTGATTATGTCGAGGAAACGATCGACCGCGGCAAGGATATCATTCTCGAGATTGAGGTGCAGGGCGCAGAAAAGGTGAAGGAGCGTTACCCGGAAGGAACGTTTATTTTCTTAATGCCCCCGAGTCTTGCCGAGCTCCGCAGCAGGATTGTCGGACGGGGAACGGAAACATCCGAATTGATTGACAAACGGATGACTGTGGCCAAAAATGAAATTGAGATGATGCAGATGTACGACTATGTAGTGGAAAACGATGAGATTGAAAAAGCGGTTTCGCGCATCCGCTCTATTGTCACTGCAGAACACTGCAAGCAGGAACGCCTGATTGAAAAATACAAAGAATTAGCGGAGGTGGAATAATGGCTTCAAACAGAAATGATGAAGGAATGCTGTATCCGTCCATTGACCAGCTGCTCGGTCATATCAATTCCAAATATACGCTAGTATCCGTATCGGCACGGCGCGCGAGAGACCTCGAAGAAATCGACGGGGCGCTTCCGATGATCGATAACGCAAAATCCGTGAAGGCAGTAGGCATCGCTCTTGAAGAAATCCAGGCCGGCGTGCTCAGCTACCGCCAGGGCGACTACGAAGAACATGACTACGAAGAATAATGGAAAATGAACGGGCACCGGATAAGAAGAAGCAACCTATGGCATCACGTAGGTTGCTTTTTTTAGCCTGGAAGCGTCTGTAAAAGGAGGAGAAAGCTGTGAAAGGCAAAAAAATTGTACTCGGTGTCACAGGAGGAATAGCTGCCTTTAAAGCCGCGGCGCTTGCAAGTAAGCTGTATCAGGCGGGGGCAGAGCTGCGCATTATTATGACGCCGGAAGCCAAAGAGTTTATTACCCCGCTCACATTTCAGGCACTGACCCGGTCAAGAGTGTACGACGACACGTTTGCAGAAGCCGACCCTTCAGTCGTTTCCCATATTGATGTGGCGGACTGGGCGGACGTATTTATTGTAGCGCCTGCATCGGCCAACACGCTCGGGAAGCTTGCGAACGGACTCGCAGATGATATGCTCACCACCACCATGATGGCGACACTGGCCAACGTCTACGTTGCACCGGCGATGAACGTAAACATGTATAATCATCCGAGCTTTCAGCGCAACAAGGAAACGTTAAAGAAGGACGGCTACCGGTTCATTGAACCTGGGGAGGGTTATCTTGCCTGCGGCTGGATTGGCAAAGGCCGTATGGCGGAGCCCGAGGACATCATGCAGTTTGTCCAGGATGCCGAAGATGTCGGCACTCCGCTTGCCGGCAAGCGGGTGCTCGTGACGGCCGGTCCAACGCATGAGCATATTGATCCCTTCCGGGTCGTTACCAACCCGTCCAGTGGAAAAATGGGGTTTGCGATCGCTGAGGAAGCAGCCCGGCGGGGAGCAGAAGTGACGCTCGTTGCAGGGCCGGTAACGCTCTCCACGCCCGGCGGTGTCCAGACAAGAATCGACGTCGAAAGCGTGGAGGATATGCGCGAAGCCGTGCTGACCCACTACGATACGTCGGACGTGGTTATTAAAGCAGCTGCTGTGTCCGATTACCGGCCAGAGACCGTATATGAAAAAAAGCAGAAGAAAAAGGACGACGGTCTTGAGGTGCCGATGGTGAAAACACCGGATATCCTCCAGGAGCTTGGGGAGAAAAAGAAGCATCAGCTTTTGATCGGCTTCGCTGCAGAATCGGAACGTCTCGAGGAATACGCAGAAAGCAAGCGGCAGCGTAAGAACGCCGATTTAATTGTAGCCAATGAAATCGGGAAGGCGGGCTCGGGCTTCCGGGCCGATGAAAATACTATCACCTTCGTGGATAAAAACGGGGCTGCTTCTTTTCCCACCCAGTCGAAGCACGAGGCAGCGGCAGAAATTATGTCCTGGCTCCAGAAACGAATAGGAGACGCGTAACTATGTACGCCAAAGTAATTGTGGATATAGCGACCGGCCAGACGAACCGGGCCTTTGATTATCAGATTCCGGCTTCGCTCGAAATGCTCGCACACCCCGGATCGAGAGTGACGGTGCCGTTTGGCGCCCGGAAAATTCAGGGGTTTATCTGGCGGATCGAAGACAAAACAGAGCTTGCCCGGGTCAAGCCGATTACAGACGTGCTCGACCCTCATCCGGTGCTCACGCAGGAGCTGCTTGAGCTCGGAGAGTATCTGGCCGTGGAAACGGTCTGTTTTTTAATTACGGCCTATCAGTCGATGATTCCGGCAGCTATCCGGGCAAAGCCAAAAAAGAAGATTGAGCTGCTCGTGCCCACGGAGACCCTGGCGCCGGTACTGCAGGCAGTGTTTCAGAAGCAGACGACGGTTGACTGGAAGGACCTTCCGGACGATAAAGCAGTGATGCAGCACGTGCAGGAAGCTGTCCGGCATGAACAGATCCGGATCGATTATCAGGTGAAGGATCAGACGAAAAAACAGACGAAGCGGATGCTGCGGCTTCATCCGGAGCACCGGGCGCATGCGGCTTCTCTTACGGCGAAAGCGAAAAAGCAGCTGGAGCTGTATGACTGGTTTCTTTCGATCGGAGACGAAGAAGCGTCTGTACCCGCGGCTCAGCTGCTGCATGAGCAGACAGCGAGCCGGACGGTTATTCAGGGCCTTGTGGAAAAAAACATCCTTATGGAGCGGGACCAGGAATCATACCGGGACCCGTTTGAAGACCGGTCATTTGAAGCGACGCCCCCGCAGGAGCTCACCCGGGACCAGCAGCGGGCACTTGATCCGATTACGGAAAAAACGTCTCAGCGCAGGCACCATACGTTTTTGCTGCACGGGGTCACCGGAAGCGGAAAGACAGAAGTGTATCTGCAGGCCATTGACCGCGTGCTGCAGCAGGGACGGGAGGCGATTGTGCTCGTGCCGGAAATTTCGCTTACCCCGCAAATGGTCGAACGCTTTAAAGGGCGGTTCGGGGACCAGGTGGCGGTGATGCACAGCGCTCTCTCAAGAGGCGAGCGTTACGACGAATGGCGCAGGGTACATGCCGGGGACGCGAAAGTAGCGGTAGGAGCTCGGTCGGCGATTTTTGCCCCATTCAAAAATGTCGGCCTGATTATCATTGATGAAGAGCACGAAGGCAGCTACAAGCAGGAGGACCACCCCCGGTATCACGCCCGGGAGGTAGCGATCTGGAGAGGCAGATATCACGGGGCGCCGGTCGTATTGGGGAGCGCAACGCCGTCGCTCGAATCATATGCCCGTGCCGGCCGGGAGGTTTATCAGCTGCTCGAAATGCCGGAGAGAATCAACCAGAAACAGCTGCCCGCCATCGATGTGGTGGATATGAGGGATGAGCTTCATAAAGGCAACCGCTCGGTATTTTCCGAAACGCTGCTTGAAAAGCTGAAGGACCGTCTGGAAAAAGGGGAGCAGAGCATTCTGTTTCTAAACCGGCGCGGCTACTCTTCGTTTGTCATGTGCCGTTCATGCGGCTATACTGCTGAATGCCCGCACTGTGAAATTACGCTTACGTATCATCAGACAAAGCATCAGCTGAAGTGCCACTACTGTGGCTATGAAGAAGCGATGCCTGCGACGTGTCCGTCCTGCGAAAGCGAACAGATCCGCTATTTTGGCACAGGCACTCAGAAGGTGGAGGAAGAGCTGACGAAGGTGCTGCCGGAGGCCAGGATTATCCGGATGGATATGGACACCACCACGAAAAAAGGCTCCCATGAGCAGATGCTTCGCCGGTTTGGAAACGGAGAGGCGGACATTCTGCTCGGGACCCAGATGATTGCCAAAGGCCTGGATTTCCCTATGATTACGCTGGTCGGTGTGCTTGCAGCGGACACGATGCTGCATCTGCCCGATTTCCGGGCGCCGGAGCGGACCTTTCAGCTGCTTACCCAGGTGAGTGGCCGGGCCGGCCGGGACAAGCTGCAGGGCGAAGTAGTGATTCAATCCTACAGCCCCGATCATTACAGTATTCAGTTTGCTAAAAATCATGACTATCCGTCGTTCAGCCGGCATGAAATGGGCCAGCGCAAGCGGGGCGGCTACCCGCCGTATTATTATTTAACGATGGTCAACGTTTCTCATGAAGAGATCGGCGTAGCGCTGAAAACTGCTGAAAAAGTGACGAGCCGGCTGCGGGAGGAATTATCACCGCAGGCGAAAATTCTCGGACCGACTGTTTCTCCAATTGCAAGGATCAAGGATAGATATCGGTACCAATGCATGATAAAATACAGGGATGAGCCTGAATTAACGAAAATCCTGAATGATATTGCTGTACACTATCAAAAAGAGACAGCTCAGGATAAGCTGTTTATTACGATTGATATGTACCCGCAGTTGTTTCTATAAGGTAAACACCAGCCCCGCTGCTTCGATAGTGACCGACGCACGGGGCTGTGTATTGTGAAAAGAGGGATAAATATGAACATTTTATTTATGGGGACGCCGGACTTTTCGGTCCCGGTCCTGCGGCGTCTGCTTGAAGAGGGCTATCCGGTAACGGCGGTGGTCACTCAGCCTGACCGCCCGAAGGGAAGAAAAAAAGAGCTGACCCCGCCGCCGGTCAAAGTTGAAGCCGAAGCGTGGAAGCTTCCTGTACTGCAGCCGGAAAAGCTGAAAAACGAAGCCTCCTTAAACGAAGTACTGGCAGAGAAGCCGGATTTAATTATTACAGCGGCGTTCGGCCAAATTCTGCCGAAAAAGCTTCTCGAAGCCCCTTCCATTGCAGCGGTGAATGTGCACGCTTCCCTGCTTCCTGAATATCGCGGCGGCGCCCCGATTCACCAGGCGGTCATCGATGGCCGGGAAAAAACAGGCGTCACGATCATGGATATGGTTGCAAAACTGGACGCCGGCGACATCATCCGTCAGCAGGAAGTACCCATTGAATGGGAGGATACGGTCGGAGATGTGCATGACAAACTGAGCGCCGCCGGAGCAGATCTTTTGCTCGAAACGCTGCCAGCAGTCATCGACGGCACGGCGGAACGAACGCCGCAGAATGAAGAGAAAGTAACGTTTGCATCCAACATCCAGCGCGGCCAGGAAAAGGTTGACTGGAGGCAGAGCGGCCGTTCGATCTATAACCAGATCCGGGGAATGAATCCGTGGCCGGTGGCCTATACAGAGAAAGACGGAAAGTCGATCAAGCTGTGGCGGGCCGAATGGGTAGAGGCTTCCGCCAGTGCTGAAGCAGGTACTATTACCGACATAAAGGATGACTACATTGATGTGGCAGCCGGTGACGGCACGACGGTGCGGCTGTGGGAGATTCAGCCGGCTGGAAAAAAAAGAATGAAAACGGCCGAGTTTTTAAGGGGAAGCCACGGCTGGTCCAAAGGAGAGAGTTTTAATGAATAAAACGGAGCCTTCCTATTCCCTCCGGTATACAGCTGCTTCCCTGCTCGAGCGGGTGGAGACCGGCCAGGCCTTCAGCCATCTGCTGCTTCATCACGAGCTCGCTGGAAAAGCATGGTCGAGGGAGGATGCCGGCCTTCTGACCGAAATTGTTTACGGCACTCTCCGCCGCCAGAACACCCTCGACTACGTGCTCGGGGTTTTTGTGAACAAACCGTTAACGAAGCTTGACGCCTGGGTACGCGTGCTGCTGCGTATGAGTGTGTATCAGATGCGTTACCTTGACCGGGTGCCGGACCACGCCGTTGTGGATGAGGCGGTAAAAATCGCGAAGCAGCGGGGCAACAAAGGGGTGAGCGGTTTTGTGAACGGGGTGCTCCGCTCCCTGCAGCGCAAAGGATTTCTCGACACCTCCGCTATCGAAAATAAAGAGGAACGTCTGGCCGTCGACTACAGCCATCCGGCATGGATGCTTCGGGAATGGCAGGCAGCCTACGGGAAAGAAACAGCCCTCCGTATTGCCGAAGCAAATAACGTCACGCCAAAAACAAACGTACGTGTCTCCTCTGAGGCTGAACCCGGAGACGTTCAGGAAATGCTCGAGCAGGAAGGCATTCAGACAACCCGGGGTGTTATTGCAGAGAAGGCGTTAATTGTAGAAAAAGGTAATGTTCTCGTCACCGAAACGTATCAGAACGGCTATATAACGGTGCAGGATGAAAGCTCCATGAAAGCCGGCGAGGCACTGATGGTTGAAGAAAGCATGGACGTTCTCGACGCCTGCGCGGCCCCGGGCGGGAAATCAACGGACGCTGCCGAACGGACCGGCCCGGGAGGAAGCGTAGCCGCCCATGACCTGAGTGCAAAAAAGCTTACCCAGATTGAAGAACAGGCGGCAAGACTTGGGCTTGGAAATATTGAAACTGCCGCCGGGGATGCACGTCAATTGACAACAACTTTTCCGGCGCGTACATTTGACCGGGTGCTCGTCGATGCTCCGTGCAGCGGACTTGGCGTTATCCGGAAAAAGCCCGAGCAGAAATGGGCCAAAAAAGCAGAGGATTTTGAACGCCTGCCGGAGATACAGCACGAAATATTGAATGAAGCTGTAAGTATGTTACGATTTAATGGAAGGATTGTGTACAGCACATGTACAATTCGTCCAGAGGAGAACGAGCAGGTGTGGGAAGCGTTTTTGCACCGGCATCCAGAACTATCGCCAGACCATGAACTGACCGACAAACTAAAACTTTCAGAAATAGAGCATTATTCCAGCGAATACGGATGGTGCACGATTCTTCCCCATGAATACGGCACAGACGGATTTTTCATTGCCGCGGCGGTAAAAAATAATCAGGAAGAAACGGAAGGAGCATAAGCATGCAGATTTTAAAAAAGGAGGCGCCTGCCCCGCAAACGGACAGCCCCTCCATGTACAGCTTGAAATACGAGGAACTTGAACAATGGTTAAAAGAAAACGGGGAGCCGGCATTCCGTGCGAAGCAGCTGTTTGAATGGATGTATCAAAAGCGCGTGACCTCATTTGAGGAAATGACCAACATCCCGAAAACACTTCGCGAAAAGCTCGAAAGCACGTTTACACTGACAACGTTAAAAGAGGTCATCCATCAGCAGTCCCAGGACGGCACGATTAAGATTTTGTTTGAACTGCAGGACGGCTATACGATTGAAACCGTACTGATGAAGCATGACTACGGCTACAGCGTCTGTGTAACCACCCAGGTAGGCTGCCGGCTCGGCTGTACCTTCTGTGCCTCTACGCTCGGCGGCCTGAAAAGAAACCTAGAAGGCGGCGAAATTACCGCCCAGGTACTTGAATCCCAGCGTCTGCTTGATGAAAGAGACGAACGTGTAAGCTCTATCGTTGTTATGGGAATCGGTGAGCCGTTTGATAACTACGACGGTCTGATGAACTTTCTGCGTGTAGTCAATCATAACGACGGCTTGAACATCGGTGCACGCCATATTACCGTTTCGACTAGCGGGGTCGTACCGCGCATTTATGATTTTGCCAACGAAAACATGCAGATCAATTTCGCGGTCTCCCTCCACGCAGCAAACACAGAAACCCGCAGCCGGCTGATGCCGATCAACCGTGCATGGGATGTCTCCGAGCTGATGGATTCGATCCGCTACTACCAGAAGAAAACGAACCGGAGAGTTACGTTTGAGTACGGACTGTTCGGCCAGGTAAACGACCAGAAAGAGGATGCAGATGAGCTCGCCGACCTGATCGGTGATTTGAAATGCCACGTCAATCTGATTCCTGTGAACGACGTCCCGGAAAGAAACTACGTGCGTACCACAAGAAACGACATTTTCGCATTTGAAAAGGCATTAAAAGACCGCGGGGTGAACGTAACGATCCGGCGTGAGCAGGGTCATGATATCGATGCAGCCTGCGGACAGCTTCGTGCCAACCAGAGGAAGGAAGAAACGGAGGCTAATTCACAGTGAACCATATGTTCTTAACAGACCGGGGGAAACTCCGTCCTCATAATGAAGATACCGGAGGCATCGTCACGCATGCTTCCGGCATTGTTTTAGCTGTCGTTGCCGATGGAATGGGCGGACATTCCGCTGGGGACGTGGCAAGCGCCATGGCTTACCAGACGTTAAAGGACGCATGGGAGGAAACTCCGTCTGTCGATTCAATTGAAGAGGCGTCCGAGTGGCTGACTGACAACATGATGAAGGCAAATGAAGCCATTATCCGCCATGCGGAGCATTATCCGGAGCATGCTGGAATGGGAACGACTCTTGTCGCGGCAATTTGCCACCCGTCGTTTACCGTCACCGGAAATATCGGTGACAGCCGCAGCTATATCTGGGCGGAGCGTACTGTTCAGCAGCAGAGTGAAGACCACTCCCTTGTGCAGGAGCTGTATAATAAAGGACAGATTTCAGCACTCGAAGCGGAGTCGCATCCGCAGAAAAATATATTAACGAAAGCACTCGGCACGGACCGCGGCCTTTCCCCTGACATCTATACGTATGAATGGGGCGAAGGGGACGGCGTGCTTCTTTGTACCGACGGATTGACAAATAAGCTCGGCGCTGAAGATATGGCTGGAATGCTTGCTTCTCACAAGCGCCTTCGCGATGGTGTGGAAGCGATGGTGCAGGCAGCCAACGACCGCGGAGGCGAAGATAATATAACGATTGCGGTGGTAATACGGGAGGAAGAGGTATGGACCAGCTGATCGGACGCCGTATCAGTGACCGTTATCATATTAAACGCCTTCTTGGGAGCGGCGGTATGGCGTACGTGTATCTCGGAGAGGATATGATTTTGGAACGGCTGGTGGCAATTAAAATTCTTCAGCCGCAGTTTAACGGCGATGAGGAATTTTTGCAGCGGTTCCGCCGCGAGTCACGGGCAGCCACTATTTTGGGCCATAGAAACACGGTCAATATTTATGATGTGGGCGAAGAGCGGGAGCTGCATTATATCGTTATGGAATACGTGGAGGGCCAGACCGTGAAGGAAATGATCCGCCTGCATGGACCGCTGCCGCTTGAACAGGCTGTACATATTACCAGGCAGCTGCTTGAGGCACTGATGCAGGCGCACAGTCACGGCATTATCCACCGGGATATTAAGCCCCACAATCTTCTATCCAACGACCGCGGGGAAATAAAAGTGGCAGATTTCGGCATTGCCCGCGCTGCGTCTGCCTCCACGATCACGCAGACCAATACGATGATGGGCTCTGTTCATTATATTTCGCCGGAGCAGGCGAGAGGCGGTGTGGTAAGTGCACGCTCAGATATTTATGCTGCCGGTATCGTTTTGTTTGAAATGGTGACCGGGGCGATCCCCTATGATGCAGAATCCGCTGTAAGTATTGCTTTAAAGCATATTCAGGAGCCGCTTCCGGACCCGATGCAGCTGCGACAGGGCCTGCCGCAGAGTCTGTCGAACGTTATCCTAAAAGCTGCGGCCAAAAGTCCGGATGACCGTTACGCAAGCGCCGAAGAAATGTATGAGGACATCCGTTCTGCGCTGTCGGACGAGAGAAGAAACGAACGTCCTTATTTCATCCAGGAGGGCCACACCCATGCCCGGGAGCGGGAATGGTCGGACCCCCAGGTGGCTGAAGAGGACACGATGGTAGCAGCGCCGGCTGTTCAGGAAGACGGGCAGCAGGATTCCGGCCTGGAAACGACGGCGGACAGGGAACCGGAAAAAACTAAAAAATGGCCGTATGTTGTGGCCTGTATACTCGTATTTTCAGGAGCGGCATTTTTTTACTGGCTGCTTCCGGAAATGTTTGTCGTAAGTGGCTCAACGAAATTAATTCCGTACGTATTTTCCGCAGCGCAGACAGCTGTGTGGGATGCGGCCTGGGCAGGAGAGGGCCAAATATTACAGGAAGGGGCGAAGATATGGCAACAGGTCGAATTGTAAAAGCAGTCAGCGGTTTCTATTATGTAGACAGTGAAGAAGGATATTTTCAATGTCGCGGGCGGGGGCTGTTCCGCAAGCAGAAAATCAAACCGCTTGTAGGTGACCTTGTTCGGTTTGAAGCAGAAAATCATACAGACGGATACGTACTTGAAATTAAAGAACGAAGCAATGAACTGGTGCGCCCGCCGGTCGCAAACATTGACCAGGCACTGCTCATATTTTCCGCTGTCGAGCCTGATTTTTCCACCTGGCTGCTCGACCGTTTTCTTGTGCATGTGGAAAACGAGGAAATTAAACCGGTGATTTTAGTGAGTAAATGGGACAAAGCAGATGAAGCAAAAAAAGAGGCGCTGCGGGCCGCACAGAAGGATTATGAGCATATCGGCTATCCGTTCCAATTTTACTCGACGAAAACAGGCGAAGGCATCGAAGAGGCCGCTGCTTATTTTCCGGAGAAGTATTCTCTTTTATCCGGGCAGTCTGGAGTGGGGAAATCGTCGCTCCTGAACGCGGTGGCGCCTGATCTTGATCTCGAGACAGCGAACATTTCCGGGGCTCTCGGGCGCGGGAAGCATACGACAAGGCACGTAGAGTTCCTGCGGGTTAACGGCGGATGGGTGGCAGATACGCCCGGGTTCAGCTCGCTTGATTTTGGTTCGATTACAGCCGAAGACCTCGATATCTGTTTTCCGGAAATGCGGGCAAGAATGCCCGACTGCAAATTCCGCGGATGCTCCCACCGGCAGGAGCCGGGCTGTGCCATAAGGCTCGACGTGGAGGAAGGACGAATCCCGTCTTACCGCTACGAGCATTACAAACAGTTCCACGAAGAAATTTCATCCACTCCGAGGAGGTATTAATGATGATAAAAATAGCGCCTTCCATCCTGTCAGCTGATTTTGCGGAATTGGGCCGGGCGGTGAAGGAAATTGACGAAGCCGGGGCGGATTATATACATATCGATGTCATGGACGGGCACTTCGTTCCGAATATCACGTTCGGGCTTCCGGTCATCGAGGCCATTCGCCCGTACAGCGATAAACCGTTTGATGTGCATTTAATGATTGAAAAACCGGAACGCTACATTGAAGATTTTGCCAAGGCGGGAGCCGACATTATTTCGGTGCATGTGGAGGCGTGTCCCCATGTGCACCGTACGGTCCAGCAGATTAAAGAAGCCGGATGCCGGGCGGGCGTAGTATTAAATCCGGCGACCCCGGTGGAAATGATCACTCATATTCTGCCGGATGTTGATCTTGTGCTTTTAATGACTGTAAACCCGGGATTTGGCGGTCAGGCGTTTATTCCGAACGTACTCGACAAAATCAGAGCAGTGAAAAAAGCGGCGGATGTCGTTAATCCGGAGCTCGAGATTGAAGTGGACGGCGGGGTCAGCCGGGAAACAGCCAAAGACTGTCTCGAAGCCGGGGCGAATGTGCTTGTGTCGGGCTCGGCCCTGTTTAAGCAGGAGGATAAAGCGAAGGCAATCGAAGAATTAAAGCAGTAAATAATATTATTATGTAAACTAAAAACGCTCGTAAAAAAGCGGCTCTATGGCCGCTTTTTGCTTTATACGCGTGTGACTTTACCAGATTTTAATGCTCTGGCGGAAACGTATACGCGTTTTGGCTTACCGTTTACAAGAATGCGGACTTTTTGCACGTTAGCTCCCCAACGGCGTTTCGTTGCATTGTTGGCGTGAGAACGGTTATTTCCGGCTTTAGGGCCTTTCCCTGTTACATAGCACTTGCGGGACATATGCGGCACCTCCTTATTAATATCAAACAAAATTACCCATACTCAAATATATTAGCACAGAGCCTGTACACACGCAATGTCGATTCGCCAAAAATACAATTATGCTTTTCATTTAAGGCAAACGTGGTTATAGTGATAATGGCATAGTTACTTTGAAAAGAAGCTGGAGCGTCCGGATACAGCCGGCGTCCGGAAAGGAAGGAAACGAGACATGAGTTTCGAAATATATTCATCAAACGGCACAGTCGATATTACACTCGAAGTGCTTGCCACTGCCGTGGGAGCGGCTGCCATGGACTGCTACGGAATCGTAGGTATGGCGTCCAGGAAACATTTCAAGGACAACCTATCGGAACTGCTGCGAAGAGAAAATTATTCCCGTGGAGTAGTCGTCCGGAAAGAGGACGGTCTTATCCATATTGATATGTATATTATTGTAAGCTATGGTACGAAAATTTCTGAAGTGGCGCACAACGTGCAGCGGAAAGTGAAGTATCAGCTGCAGAAAATGCTCGGGCTGGACGTGTCCGCTGTGAATGTATATGTTCAGGGCGTGCAGATTGAATCGGCCTCACCATAGGAAGAGACGGATGAAGGAGAGAGAAAAATGGATCAATTAGTACGCGGTCCTGAACTGGGAAGGATGCTGAAGCAGGGAGCTTCCGCGCTGCAAAAACACAGTAAAGAGGTAGACGCATTGAACGTGTTTCCAGTTCCGGACGGAGACACAGGCACCAATATGAGTTTGACGATCCGTTCCGGAGTCGAACAGCTCAAGGAAAACCGGCATGCCGGAGAGACGGCCAGACACTTTTCTAAAGGATTGTTAATGGGAGCGCGTGGAAACTCCGGTGTTATTTTGTCGCAGCTGTTCCGCGGCTTTGCCAAATCTATGGAAAAAAAGTCTGAGCTCCGTACTGCTGATGTAGCAGAAGCTTTCGAACAGGGAGTGGACGCTGCCTACCGGGCAGTGATGAAGCCGGTGGAAGGAACGATTCTCACGGTGGCCAGGGAAGCTTCTCTTGCTATGAAAAATGAACATAACGCCAGTGAACTTGCGCTTGAAGAATGGATGCGGCGGTTTTTGAAAGCAGCAAAAGAAGCACTTGCATATACGCCTGAGCAGCTCCCGGTCTTAAAGGAGGTTGGTGTAGTGGACTCCGGCGGCCAGGGGCTTGTGCACATATATGAGGGGATGCTGCACGCGCTAACCGGGCAGGAGGAAGAAGAAGGAGAATCTGTGCCTTCGCTTGACCAGCTTGTGAAGCTCGAGCACCATAAGGATCCGGCAGCCCAGGGCGGAGCTGAAGCTATTACGTACGGCTACTGTACCGAAGTAATGGTCCGCTTTGCAGACAGCGAGCCCTCCTTTCAGGAAGAAGCATTCCGGGAAGAGCTGTCGGCCCACGGGGATTCTCTTTTGGTGGTTTGTGATGAAGAACTGCTGAAGGTTCATATTCACGCTGAAGAACCAGGGAAAATTCTGGAAAAATCCCAGCGGTACGGAGAGCTGATCCATATAAAAATTGAAAATATGCGTGAGCAGAATCGAGCCCTGCAGCAGGAAGGCCCGTCAGAAAGGCCTGAAACTTCCTTGTCTCTTGTGCCCTACGGCTTTGTGACCGTGACGACTGGTGACGGAGTAGCCTCGCTCTTTGAAAGCCTCGGAGTGCAGAAGGTCGTCCACGGGGGACAGTCAATGAACCCGAGTACCGAGGACCTTCTTGAGGCCATCAGCGGGGTGCAGGCGGAGCATGTGTTTATACTGCCGAATAACGGCAACATTGTGATGGCTGCGGAGCAGGCAGCAGACATCAGTGACAAGCAGGTAACGGTCATTCCGACCAAAACGGTGCCGCAGGGTCTCGCCGGCATGCTTGCGTTTGACGAAACAAAAGACGCCGAAATAAATGAAGAAGCAATGAAAGAAGCCACCCGGTACGTTAAATCCGGCCAGATCACCCATGCCGTAAGAGAAACCAGTATCGAAGGAAAGAAGATTCAGGAAGGCGATTTTATGGGCATCCTGGAAAAAGATATTGTTACCGTTCATGGGGAAATGAAACAGGCGTTTCAGGAACTGCTCGCACAAATGGTGGACAGCGAGAGCGAAAATATTACGCTCATCAGCGGTGAAGATGTGAGCGAAGAGCTGGCGGATGAACTTGCCGCAGAGCTTGAGCAGACATACCCGGATGTGGAAATAGAAGTGCATACGGGCGGCCAGCCGCTGTATCAATATATCGTTTCTGTGGAATAAGCTGCCCCGGGCGGCTTATTTTTTTTGTTTAACGCGCAGGAGTAACTCTTTCGCGCGAAAAAGGAAACGTATATAATGAAAGGTGAACAACCGTTCGTATAATAAAGCAAAAGCAGGAAGGAAGGGACGGTTTATGAACTCGACGCTTCAATCACCGGTCTCTGACTTAAAAGGTGTAGGAGAAGAAAAGCAGCGGGAGCTCGAACAGCTTGGTATTAAAACGATCGACGACCTGCTTCACCATTTCCCTTATCGATATGAAAACCACGAAGTGGTTCCAATAGAAGAATTGAAGCATCAGGAAAAAGTAACGATTACCGGCGAAGTGCAATCGGAGCCGTCTGTGCGCTTTTTTGGCAAAAAAAAGTCCCGGATGACCGTACGGATATTAATTGATCATTTACTGGTGACGGCGGTGTTTTTTAACCGTGCGTTTTTAAAAAAGCAGATAGAAGTCGGCAGGCAGGTGACTATCACCGGAAAGTGGGACAAGCACCGCCTCACCATCTCGGTGCAGGATTTTCGTGCCGGCGCCCCCGACCCGGCGAAGCAGCTTGAGCCAATATACAGCGTGACCGGGAGTCTGACGGTCAAGCAGATGCAGCGCATTCAGGCAGAGGCCGTAAAGCACGTCTTGCAGGTAGTCCCTGAAAACCTCCCGGAAGAAATCCGCGAACGGTACCGACTGCCGGGAAAACCCGAAACATTTCAGGCGCTTCACCAGCCGGAGAGCCGGGAACAGCTGAAGCATGCAAGAAGGCGCTACGTCTATGAAGAGCTGCTGTTTTTTCAGCTGAAAATGCAGATGTTTAAACGAATGGAGCGCCAGTCAGCCTCAGCGGTGCCGTTTGTGTATGATGCAGAAGCGACGGCGGATTTTGAAAAGCAGCTGCCGTTTCCGCTCACGAATGCGCAAAAAAGAGTAGTGCAGGAAATCCTTGAGGATATTGAGGCTCCCATCCGGATGAACCGGCTTTTGCAGGGGGATGTGGGCTCCGGAAAAACAGTGGTGGCCTCCATTGCCATGCAGGCCGTATTTACCGGAAGGGCCCAGTCGGCGCTGATGGTGCCTACAGAAATTCTTGCCGAGCAGCACTATGAATCTCTTCAGGAGCTGTTTGCCGGGACGGATGTGACCGTGGGCCTGCTGACCGGTTCGATGCGGCAGAAGGAAAAGCGGAACGTTTATGAACGCATTGCCGACGGCACCATCGATATTATCATCGGTACTCATGCTCTCATTCAGGAGCCGGTGCAGTTTAATAATCTGAAGCTTGTCATCACTGATGAGCAGCACCGGTTCGGGGTCGGCCAGCGCCGGATTCTTAAAGAAAAGGGGGAGGACCCGGACGTGTTGTTTATGACCGCCACCCCGATCCCCCGTACGCTTGCCATCAGCGTCTATGGGGATATGGACGTATCAGTGATTGACGAAATGCCGCCGGGCCGGAAACCGATTGAAACCTACTGGGCGAAGCCGCAGATGCTTGAGCGGGTGCTTCGCTTTGTGCAGAAGGAAATCGATCAGGGGCGGCAGGCCTATGTCATCTGTCCGCTCATTGAAGAGTCAGAAGCGCTCGATGTTCAAAACGCGATTGACGTGCATGCCCAGCTGATGCAGTTCTTCCCGGGGTATCATGTCGGCCTGATGCACGGACGGCTTCCGGCAGAGGAAAAGGAGGACGTCATGCAGCGGTTTGCCGGCCATGAGCTTGATATTCTCGTTTCGACGACGGTCGTAGAGGTGGGCGTAAATGTGCCAAACGCCACGATGATGGTGATTTATGACGCGGAACGCTTCGGCCTTTCCCAGCTGCATCAGCTGCGGGGCCGGGTCGGACGCGGAGAGCATCAGTCCTATTGTGTACTTTTGGCCGACCCGAAATCCGAAACTGGCCAGGAGCGGATGAATATCATGCAGGAAACCGAGGATGGATTTGTCCTTTCGGAAAAAGATCTGGAGCTGCGCGGGCCGGGAGACTTTTTTGGAAAAAAGCAGAGCGGGCTGCCTGAATTCAAAATTGCGGATGTGGTCCATGACTTTAAAGCGCTCGAAACAGCACGGGACGATGCGGCGAAGCTGATCCGCAGCGAAGTGTTCTGGAAGGATGAAAAATACCGGCCTCTCCGGGAATATCTTGAACAAGCCGGTGCCTTTCAAAAAGATAAACTGGATTAGTGGTTGAAATGAAAGAAATCGGTCTATATACTACTATTAGTACCTACTCATAGAAGTGGATGATTATTATGGCCCGAAAAAATAAAAAGGCAAGACAGGAAGAACTTCAGACTGTTATTGCCTCTAATCCTTTTATTACCGACGAAGCACTGGCCCGGTCGTTTCAGGTGAGTGTCCAGACTGTCCGTCTGGACCGCCTGGAGCTCTCGATCCCGGAGCACCGGGAGAGAATCAAGCACGTTGCCAAGGAAAGACTTGACGAAGTCAAGGCGCTGCCGCTCGAAGAAGTGATCGGAGAGGTTATTGACCTCCATCTGGACCACGAAGCGATCAGCATGCTTGAAATTACGGAGGATCACGTATTCTCAAGGAACGGCATTGCACGCGGGCATTACCTGTTTGCGCAGGCGAATTCCCTTGCTGTAGCCGTGATCAATGATGAGCTGGCGCTTACGATGCGCTCGTCTCTTGAATTTAATCGGCAGGTGCTTCTTGGAGAACGAATTATTGCCAAAGCGGTCGTTACAAAAAAGACCGAAAGAAAAACATATGTTACGGTAACAAGCCGCGTGCAGGGGGAAGAAGTGTTTCAGGGCGAATTCGTCATGTACCGTTCCCACGCTGCTTCGGTGAACGAATAAGGAGACTAAAAAATGAGAATTGTAGTCGATGCAATGGGCGGCGATCATTCTCCTAAAGCCCAGGTGGCTGGAGCAATGGCTGCTGTTCAAGCTTTTAAAGATATCGAGATTACACTGGTGGGCTCTGAGCCTCAGATAAAAAAACATTTATCCAAAACAGAACGTATTGATATTTTGCATACCGATGAAGTGATTGACGGGGACGAGTCCCCGACCAAAGCCATTCGCCGCAAAAAGCAGTCCTCGATGGTTCTTTCCGTACAGGAAGTGAAAGAGGGCCGGGCAGCGGCAGGTATTTCCTGCGGCAATACAGGAGCTTTTATGACAGCAGGTCTCCTGCATATTGGCAGAATACACGGTGTGGAGCGCCCGGCACTTGCTCCGACACTTCCGACAGTGGACGGCAGCGGTTTTCTGCTGCTTGACGCTGGAGCCAATATGGATGCAAAAGCGACTCATCTGTACCAGCACGCAATTTTGGGCAGTACATATATGCAACTGGTACGGGGTGTTGAAAGCCCAAGGGTCGGACTTGTTAATATCGGTACGGAAAAGGGCAAGGGCAATAACTTAATGAAAGAGACGTACGAGATGCTTGAGCATGCTCCGGTTAATTTCGTCGGAAACGTGGAATCAAGGGATCTGCTCGATGGTGTCTGTGACGTAGCAGTCTGCGACGGCTTCTCTGGAAACCTCGTGTTAAAATCCATTGAAGGCACCGCATCCACCCTGTTTTCCCTGCTGAAAAAAGAATTTATGGCAAGTCTGCGGACAAAGCTGGCTGCTGCCATGATGAAAACAGGCCTGATGCATCTGCGCGAGAAAATGAATTACTCCAATTACGGCGGGGCTACGCTTGTGGGTCTGCAGGCGCCGCTGATAAAGTGCCATGGGTCGTCCGACCATATTTCCGTCTATCACTCGATCCGCCAGGCCCGGCAGATGGCCCAGGAAAACGTGACACACCTTATGCAGAAGCACTTAGAAGAGTAGGAGGCATTATAATGGGAAAAACGGCTTTTATCTTTCCCGGTCAGGGATCCCAGTTTGTTGGAATGGGAAAAGAGTTATATGACAACGCTCCGACGGCCCGTACGGTGTTTCAGGAAGCAGATGAAGCGCTTGGATACAGCCTGACCGATATTATGTTTAACGGTCCGGAAGAAACATTAACGCAGACAGAATACACGCAGCCGGCACTGCTCACGATGAGCTCCGCCCTTCATGCGCTTGTGGAGGAAAAGGGCGTGCAGGCCGATTACACCGCCGGCCACAGCCTTGGGGAGTATTCGGCGCTGGTGGCTAATGGCGCGCTCAAATTTGCGGACGCCGCTGCTGTTGTGGCCAAACGGGGAAAATGGATGGCTGAAGCGGATGCCGATGGTAAAGGAACGATGGCTGCAGTCATGGGCATGGAGCGTGAAGATCTGCAGGAGCTTGCGGATGAAGCGACAGAAGCCGCTGATAAAGTACAGCTGGCCAACCTCAATGCTCCCGGCCAGATTGTTATCTCCGGGAGCCGGGAAGGCGTGCGCTATGTGGAGGAGCATGCCCCGGAGCGCGGAGCGAAGAAAGTGGTGCCGCTGCAGGTGAGCGGGCCCTTTCACTCCTCGTTTATGAAGCCGGCAGAGGAAAAGCTGGCGGAGGCTCTGCAAAACGTTGAGATCCGCGGGCCGCGCCGTCCGCTCATTGCGAATGTGGATGCGAAGGAAACCTCGGACCCGTCCGCCATCCGTCAGCAGCTGATTGCCCAGGTAACCTCCCCGGTTCACTGGGAAGACTCGGTGCGCCGCCTGGTTGACCTCGGTGTAACGGAATTTGTGGAAATCGGACCGGGCAATGTCCTGAGCGGACTGATCCGGCGGATTCAGCGCCGCGGCCTGGATGTACATGCCGTACAGGACGAAGCATCGCTGGATAAATGGCTTGAAAAAAGGAGTGCATCGTCATGAATTTCGAAGGACAAAGCGTGCTTGTAACCGGAGCGTCAAGAGGAATCGGCAAAGCCATCGCCCTCGGCTTTGCCGCTCAGGGAGCAAACGTTGCGATCAACTACGCCGGCAGCCGGGAGAAAGCGGAGGAAACGGCTTCGCAGTGCGGGGAACACGGCGTAAAGACGCTTGTGATTCAGGCTGACGTTTCAAGTGAATCGGATGTCAAAGAGATGCTCAAGCAGGTAACAGAGGAATTCGGCGGTATTGACGTGCTTATAAATAATGCCGGTATCACGAAGGATAATCTGTTAATGCGCATGAAAGAAGACGAGTGGGATGACGTCATTGATACGAATTTAAAAAGTGTGTTCTTAACATCCCGGGCAGCCGCCCGTCCGATGATGAAAAAACGGGGCGGGACGATCATCAATATGGCCTCTGTCGTCGGCACAACTGGCAACTCCGGTCAGGCGAACTACACGGCATCAAAAGCCGGAGTAGTCGGGCTCACGAAAACGCTCGCCCGCGAGCTTGCTTCGAGAAATATCCGGGTGAACGCTGTCGCGCCGGGATTTATCTCCACCGAAATGACCGACGAACTCGAACAAGACACGAAGGAGCAGATGATGCAGCAGATTCCGCTTCAAAAGCTCGGGGAGACGGAAGACGTGGCCAATACGGTGTTGTTTCTCGCTTCAGACAGCGCCAAATATATGACCGGCCAGACGCTGCATGTTGACGGCGGCATGGTAATGCCATAAAATATCGGTGACACAGCGGTTTCATTTGCGATCAGAAGTGGAATGAATGGGATGAAGCCGAAACGATTCTTTAAAGGAGGTGAAAGGAATGGCAGAAACACTCGAACGTGTGAAAAAAATCGTTGCAGACCACCTCGGGGTGGATGAGGCGAACGTCAATAAAGACGCGACCTTTAAGGAAGATCTCGGCGCGGATTCTCTGGATGTAGTAGAATTAGTCATGGAACTGGAAGACGAATTTGATCTGGAAATTTCTGATGAAGAAGCAGAAAAAATTCAAACAGTCGGTGATGTAATCAATTACATAGAGAAGCAGTAGTAGAAAGCAAGCCCACGTCCTGTGCAAGCGGGCTGGGCTTTTCTATGTAATACCCCGAAATTATTTTAAGGGAGGTTCATTTTTGCCAAAATCTACATCGTCCAAAAGCCAGTCCAGGGAAAAAGCAGTATTTACGGCGAGACAGCACGAACTTATGCAGTCCATTCTCCGGGAGCTGCAGGTTTCATTTGCAGACGAGCAGCTGCTGCGACAGGCTTTCACGCACTCTTCCTATGTAAATGAACATCGTATGAAGCACGTAAGGGATAACGAACGCTTGGAATTTCTCGGCGATGCTGTATTGGAGCTGGCGGTTTCCAATCATTTGTTCCGCGAATTCCCTTCCATGACGGAAGGTGATATGACAAAACTCCGCGCGGCAATGGTATGTGAAGCATCGCTAGCTAGCTTGGCCGAGGAATTGCAATTTGGAAACGTGGTCCTGATGGGCAAGGGCGAAGAAATGACCGGTGGCCGCACCCGGCCCGCGCTGCTCGCAGACGTATTCGAATCGTTTGTCGGAGCAATGTATCTTGATCAGGGACTTTCAAACGTCGAGCAGTTTTTGGAGCGCTTCGTCTTTCCTAAGCTCGACGAAGGGGCGTTTTCTGTGACAGCTGATTACAAAAGCCAGCTGCAGGAATTCGTCCAAAAGGAAAACCTGGGCGTGATTTCCTATGAAATCACCGATGAGCAGGGGCCGGCTCACAACAGGGAATTCCATTCGGCGGTCTCCTTAAACGACGAGCGCGCCGGTAACGGCCGCGGACGGTCAAAAAAAGAAGCGGAGCAGCGGGCAGCCCAGGCTACCCTTGAACAGCTGCAGCGCCGCGAATAAACGAAATTAAAAAAACAACCGCCAAACGCTGGCGGTTGTTTAAATGTGCGGATCAGCCTTTGCGCAGATGGCCAAGCTCGGAAACGATGGCCTGCATCTCGCTGACGCTGATATTATTTTTGGAATCCACCATGTCGTAGATTTCTTTAATCTCATGGTATTGATCGACATCATAATGCTCTGGCTGCATAACAGAAACATTGACGATCTGCAGCTTTTTCTGCAGCTCAGTAATCATGTAATCCAGGTTATCGCGGCTTGCTTGTTCTAAACTCATGCGAATCTCTTCTCCTCCACTCCGTCCAGTTTAAAAACCCGTGGTTCATCTCTTTAAAAGCCTCCACGGTATTTTAATGACAACGTTAATATTATTGTAGTGGTTTTTCCCGCTTTTGACAAAGGGGGATTTAGGTCGAGTTCTGCCGGCGTGCGTGTTGTGATAAAATATAAACAGCGGAGGACAGTGTCCGGCGCTGTCATACATACTATAAAATAAGAGGGGGCATACCTTTGTTCCTGAAACGAATAGAAATTAAAGGGTTTAAATCGTTTGCCGACCGTTTACATATTGATTTTAACCCCGGCATTACGACCGTCGTCGGCCCGAACGGCAGCGGCAAAAGCAATATTTCCGACAGCATCCGGTGGGTGCTCGGAGAACAGTCGGCCCGGTCGCTGCGCGGCGCCCGTATGGAAGACGTGATATTTTCCGGAAGCGATACCCGGCGTGGACTGAATATTGCGGAAGTCACGCTCGTGCTTGATAATGAAGACGGAAGCCTTCCATATGAATACAGTGAAATAAGCGTGACACGCCGTTTGTACCGCTCCGGAGAAAGCGAGTATCTGCTGAACCGGACAAAATGCCGCCGCAGGGATATTATTGATCTGTTTATGGATTCCGGCATGGGAAAAGAATCATTTTCGATCATTGGCCAGGGCCGGGTCGAAGAGGTATTAAACAGCCGGCCGGAAGAGCGGCGGGCGATGTTTGAAGAAGCCTCCGGGGTATTGAAATACAAGCAGCGCAAGCAGGAGGCCGAAAGAAAATTTGAATCAACCGAGGCGAACCTGCACCGGGTCAAAGACATTCTGCATGAATTGAATGAGCAGATGGAGCCGCTGCAGATACAGGCCTCCGAAGCAAAGGACTACCTCGCCAAGCGTGAAGAGCTTGAAGCGCTGGAATCGGCTCTGCTCGTGCATGAAATTGAAGAGCTGCATTCCGATTGGAAAGCAGCCCAGGAGCAGGAGAAAAAAGAAGAGCAGCACAACAGACGCTGGAAGCAGAAAAAAGAACAGACGGAGGCGGCTGCCCGCAAAGCCCGGGCTTTCGAAGCGCTGCTCGCCCGGTTCCACCAGCAGGTGCAGAGCGGCTATGTGGAAGCGGCCAGAAATCTTGAAAAACGTGAAGGGGACCGTAACCTTTCAAATGAACAGGGAAAGCATGCAGCCGAAAAGCTCGAAGCAGAAAAAAAGGCTCTCGAGGAAGACGAGGCAAAGCTGAGCAGCGTAACAAACGCTTACCGGGAGCAAAAAGAACGGTATGAAAAAGAAAACGAAGCGCTCACGAGCGGAATGAATGAACTGCGTTCGGTTCAAAAGCAGCTGCGCTCCTACCAGGAAATGAACGGAAAAGACCTTGAAGAAGAAAAAAGCGAATACATTGAAAAACTCAACGAACAGGCGTCTGTAGGAAACGAGACCCGGTATGTGACAGACCAGAAAGCTTCTCTCGAGCGTCGTATGAAAGCATTGAAAGAGGACAATCAATCATTTCTTGAAGAGCGCGGGAATTCCGCACAGCTCGTTAAGGAGCAGAAAAAAGAAGAGGAAGCGCTCTCCCGCCAAACGGAAAACGCACGCTCGGAAGCTGAAGCAGCCACTAAAGAGGAACAGCGACTGGAGGAGAAATTAAAAGAGCAGGAGGACAAGCTGTATAAAGCGTACCGGTACGTTGATGAAAAAAAATCAAAAATCCGTATGCTTGAAGAAATGCAGGAGGAGTATGCCGGCTATTACCAGGGGGCCAAAGAAATTTTAAAGGCCCGGGAACAAAAGCTTTCAGGTATTATCGGCTCGGTGGCCGAGCTGATGGATGTCCCGGGGGAATATGTGGAGGCGATGGAAACGGCGCTCGGCGCTTCACTGCAGCATATTGTAACGCAGACCGAAAAAGACGCACGCGAGGCAATCGCGTATTTGCGCAAGTATCAGAAGGGCCGGGCGACGCTGCTCCCCTCCGAAACGGTGCGTCCGAGACGGGCCGACCGGTCCAGCTATGAAAAAGCACAGACATTTACCGGTTTTGTCGGCACGGCCGGAGAGCTTGTGCATGTCCGCCAGGGATATGAGCATGTCCGTGACCAGCTGCTTGGCCATATTTTTGTGGTGGACCAGCTGGAAACGGCGAACCGCCTGGCGGCAGCGTGCAGCTATAAAATTCGCATCGTCACTCTCGAAGGAGATGTCGTAAACCCTGGAGGTTCAATGAGTGGCGGGAAAACGCAGAACCAGAAGGGCACGCTTCTCGAAAAACAGCGTGAGCTTCGCGAGTTAAAAAATAATTTGTCGGAAATAGAAGAAAAGACCGCAGCCTGGGAGAAAACAGTGGAGAATACGAAGCAGGCTGTGAAAAAGCAGAAAGCGGCTGCTAGCGACAAGCAGCAGAGAGCCCGGGAGTATTCCGCACAGCTTGAGGAGAAAAAGGAAGCGCGCCGTAAAAGTGAGCAGGAGCACGACCGCCTTGATTCCCGGCTCGGCATGTTTGACCGGGAATATTCCTCGCTTGAGGAAGAGAAAAAACGACTTGATGAGCGTCTGCAGGTGCTTGAAGACAACCGGACGAGAGTCGAGAAAACCATCACAGAGCTGAAAGCATCGATCGACGCGCTTGAGCAGGAATATTCCAGGCGCGATGAGGAAGAAGCTCAGCTCCGGGAGCAGGAGACAGAAGCCAAAGTGCAGACGGCAGCACTCCGGGAAAACGTCTCTGCACAGCATAAAGAAAAAGAACGGCTGCAGAGGGAAAAAGAAGAGCTTGAACAGGCCGTCGCCGGGCGTAAGGAGCGGGCAGTTGCCTGGGATGAGCATTTAAATAACGACCACAGCAGCCAGGACTGGGATGAATTGGTCGAAGAAGCGAAAGCCGCTAAGGAAGAGATTGAGCGGCTGCAGGAGAAGCTGAATGAACAAAAGAATCGTGCAGCCCGCGCCGCAGAACAAATCGAAGCAACAGCCTCTGTGCAGAATGACCGCTTTCAGGAGAGCCGGGACCGTCTTCATGAAACGACGGTGCGCATGAACCGTCTCGATGTGACGCTCGAAAATAAAATCACCTACCTGCAGTCAGAATATGAATTGTCATTTGAACGGGCGAAAGAGAAGCATACGCTGTCCATAAGCCCGGAGCAGGCAAAAGACGAGGTGCATCTGCTTCAGCTTGGCATCGAAGAGCTCGGAACTGTGAATCTCGGGGCGATTGAAGAATGCGAGCGGGTCACGGAGCGTTACCGCTTTTTAAGCAGCCAGCAGGAGGATCTGATGGAGGCAAGACAGTCGCTGCAGGATGTGATCGATGAAATGGACACAGAAGTGACGGAGCGCTTTGCCGATACGTACCATGCGATCCGCGAAGAATTTCAGCACGTCTTTGCGAAGCTGTTCGGCGGCGGGGAAGCGGATCTGGTGCTTACGGATCCGGAGAATCTGCTTCATACGGGAGTGGATATTTCCGCCCGGCCGCCAGGCAAAAAAAGGCAGCACCTGTCTCTTCTATCCGGTGGGGAGAAGGCGCTGACAGCCATCGCGCTTCTGTTTGCCATTATTAAAGTAAAACCGGCTCCGTTCTGCGTCCTGGACGAAGTGGAAGCCGCTCTTGATGAAGCGAACCTCGTACGCTTTGCGAAATACCTGCGCTCGTTCAGCGAAACGACCCAGTTTATTGTGATCAGCCACCGCAAGGCTACCATGGAGGAAGCCGACGTCCTTTATGGAATTACAATGGAAGAATCAGGCGTATCAAAAATGGTATCTGTCCGCCTGGAAGAAGCGGATGAACTACTGGAAGTGTAAGGAGTGAAAAGCATGAGTCTTTTTCAACGATTAAAAAAACGAATGGCCGGGGAAGCAGCGGAAGAAGAAGCCAGAGAAGAAGCGAAGCAGGAAGCACAGGACACAGGCAAAGAAGAGCCCGAAGAAGAACGGCGCGTCTCGCTTTCGAGCCGTTTCCGTGAAGGGCTGGCAAAAACAAGGTCGTCGTTTTCCGAAGCGATGAATGAATTGTTCGCCCAGTACCGCGAAGTAAATGAAGATTTCTTTGAAGAACTAGAAGAAATTTTGATCAGCTCAGACGTCGGGGTGGAAACCGTGATGGAAATCATCGACGAACTGCGAAACGAATCGCTCCTGAAAAATATCCGGACGACGGAAAAGCTCACTCCGCTGATCACGGAAAAAATGGCGGAAAAGCTGGACCGCACCGGAGAAGATTCCAAGCTGAACATGAATCCGGACGGAATGACTGTCATGCTTTTTGTTGGCGTGAACGGCGTAGGGAAAACGACCACGATCGGGAAAATGGCCCATCAAATGAAAGCAGAAGGAAAAAAAGTTGTTCTCGCAGCCGGGGACACGTTTCGTGCCGGGGCAATTGAGCAGCTTGAGGGCTGGGGAGAGCGTGCCGGAGTGGACGTTATCAAGCAGCAGGCCGGCAGTGACCCGGCGGCGGTCATTTATGATGCGATCAAGTCAGCAAAATCGAGACAGGCAGATGTGCTTCTCTGCGATACGGCTGGCCGTCTGCAGAACAAGGTCAATCTAATGAATGAGCTTGCGAAAGTAAAGCGTGTAATTACGCGGGAAATTCCCGAGGCGCCTCACGAAGTGCTTCTCGTACTGGACGCCACCACCGGCCAGAATGCCATGAGCCAGGCTAAAACCTTCCGTGAGGCAACGGAGGTTTCCGGCATCATCCTGACGAAGCTCGACGGGACCGCGAAGGGCGGCATTGTAATGGCGATCCGCAACGAATTGAACATTCCGGTAAAAATGGTCGGACTCGGGGAAAAGCTGGATGATCTGCAGCCTTTCGAAGCGGAGGATTTCGTTTACGGGCTGTTCAAGGACATGATTGAACAGACGCCGGCCGATGCAGAGGAGCGGTAGCATCCGGCTATGCAATTTCTTGACAAGAACCGCTGTGGTTCGTAAGATGAACTGTAAAGTAATTGCACTTAACGCCAGAGGTGGTATGCATGCTCGAAAAAACAGTTCGGATGAATTCACTGTTTGATTTTTACCAGCCGCTGCTGACAAACAAGCAGCGGCTCTATTTGGAAAGGTATTATTTAGACGACTTTTCGCTGGGTGAAATTTCGGAGGAATTTAACGTCAGCCGCCAGGCAGTGTACGACAATATCCGGCGTACCGAGACGATGCTTGAGGAATACGAAGAAAAGCTTGGATTATATAAAAAATACCAGGAGCGCATGGCGCTGTACGAGCAGTTAAAGGTGCTGGCCCCGGACGATTTCCCGGAAAGGACGCAGCTGCTTGAAGCGGTAGAAACGCTGGAAAATTTAGAAGAGGAAGGGGTCTCGTAATGGCATTTGAAGGATTAGGCGAACGTCTGCAGTCCACGTTTGACCATATGAAGAGCCGTGGGAAAGTTACGGATGAAGACGTTAAAGCAATGATGCGCGAAGTACGGCTCGCGCTGCTTGAAGCAGACGTCAACTACAAAGTCGTAAAGCAGTTCGTTAACAGCGTGAAAGATCGCGCGACCGGACAGGAAGTGATGAAAAGCTTAACGCCCGGCCAGCAGGTGGTCAAGGTGGTCAACGAAGAGCTGACCCAGCTGATGGGCGGCGAGCAGGCGGAAATTGCAAAAGCGACTAAAGGCCCGACGGTCGTAATGATGGTCGGACTGCAGGGCGCCGGGAAAACGACGACGTCCGCGAAAATTGCGAATTATTTACGGAAAAACAAAAACCGCCAGCCCCTGATGGCGGCAGCGGACGTCTACCGTCCGGCAGCGATTGATCAGCTCGAGACGCTCGGCCGGCAGCTGAACATGCCCGTCTTCTCTCTCGGAACCGAAGCGGACCCGGTTGATATTGCCAAACAGTCGCTCGAAAAAGCTAAAGAAGAGCATTACGATTATCTGTTTATTGATACAGCAGGCCGTCTGCACGTGGATGATTCTTTGATGGACGAGCTGCAGCGTATGAAAGAAGCAGTCAATCCGGATGAGATCATGCTCGTGGTGGACTCGATGACCGGGCAGGACGCTGTCAACGTGGCAGAAAGCTTTAACGAACAGCTCGGCATTACCGGCGTGACGCTGACGAAGCTTGACGGGGACACCCGCGGCGGGGCAGCGCTGTCGGTTAAATCGGTGACGGATAAACCGATCAAATTTGCCGGTACCGGCGAGAAAATTGACGCCATTGAACCGTTTCACCCGGAACGGATGGCTTCAAGGATTCTCGGCATGGGCGATATGCTCTCCCTGATTGAAAAAGCACAAACCAATGTAGATGAAGACAAGGCCAAAGAGCTTGAGAAGAAAATGCGGTCGCAGGATCTGACGTTTGACGACTTTCTCGAACAGCTCGGCCAGGTGCGTAACATGGGATCGATGGAAGATATTATGAGCATGATCCCGGGCGCCGGCAAAATGAAAGGCCTTAAAAATGCCCAGATGGATGACAATCAGATTACGAGGGTGGAGGCAATCGTTCGTTCCATGACCAGAGAGGAACGCCAGCAGCCGTCTTTGATGAACGCAAGCCGCAAGCGCCGGATTGCCAAAGGAAGCGGCACGACGATCCAGGACGTAAACCGTCTGCTCAAGCAGTTTGAAGACATGAAAAAGATGATGAAGCAGATGACTTCGCAGCAGAAGGGCAAGAAAAAAGGCAATTTCTCGATGCCATTCATGTAAAATTTTTATATGGCAAGGAAAAACACTTTACAGCACGCAAAGAAGCTATTATAATAAGCAAATGTGAGAAAAAAATGGAGGTGTTTGCATATGGCAACGCGCATCAGATTAAAGCGTATGGGCTCGAACAAGCGTCCTTTCTACCGTTTGGTAGTAGCGGATTCCCGGGCACCACGTGATGGACGTTTTATCGAAGAAATCGGTACGTACAACCCGCTGACTAACCCTGCCGAGTTCCACGTGAACGAAGAGAAGGCTCTTAAGTGGATGCTCGAGGGTGCTAAACCATCGGATACTGTTCGTAACCTGTTTTCGCAGGAAGGTCTTATGACCCGTCTGCACAACGAAAAGCACGCAAAGTAATAAGCTGAAAAGATCGTCTTTGCCCGTCATTTCCTTACGGAATGAAGAGGGAGAGACGGTCTTTTTTTATGCAGCGGCGTGCCTGTATATCCTCTGCCTGCGGAGAAAGACCCGGGGCGCTCTTGTTTGTGATAAAATAATACATATCAGGAAAGGATGAGTGGATGAAATCTTTTGCCTACATAATATTGGAGCGGATTGTGGATTATCCGGATGATATAAATATGACGGAATCGGAAGAAAACGGACGGGTGCTTATTGAAGTGAGAGTTCATCCGGAGGACGCGGGAAAAGTGATTGGCAGACAGGGCAAAACGATTCAGGCGGTGAGGACACTCCTGCAGGCGAAAGCCTCGGCTGAAGGGAAAAACGTCCGTCTTACCCTGTTGAACGATCAAAAATAGCTCCCTGCTTAGCTGCCGCTTCGGGGCCTTTGAAGAGGTGATAAAGTGCGTGTAATGAAAAAAATGAAGGTTCACCATATTCTGACGGAAACATTGAAAGAGGAGCTGCAGGAAAAATACGAGCAGCAGAAATCCCGGCTGCTGGAGGAAACGGAACAGCTTCGTTTTCAAAAACAAAAGCAGAACAAGGAACGGGAGACTGAGAACGGCCGTTGGTCGGCCATGGATAAATTCAGCAAGGAAATTGAAAAACGAAAAGAGGAGCTGCAGCAGCTTTATTTTTTGCAGAACCAGCTCGAGCATCTTCCGATCGGCTCGGAGCTTTCATTTGGCACGACGGAAGTGATGTTTGATATCGAGGTGGGGAGCGCGTGGCATGAGGGCGAGCACTGGGGTACCATTGTTGTGGAAGAGGGCATTGTAAAAGAAATCAGATCAAAACACAAAGCGAGTGACGAAGATGGAATGGTTTAATGTAGGCACAATTGTAAATACGCACGGTGTACGGGGAGAGGTCAGGGTAAAATCTGTCAGCGACTTTGAGGAGGACCGTTTTCAGCCCGGGCAGGAGGTATACGTGGAGAAGCCGGAGGCAGAAACCGGCTATGAACCGCTGGTCATAAAAAGCTCCCGGCCGCATAAGCAGTTTATTCTGCTCACATTTGAAGGATTTAACTCAATTGATGATGTGGACTGGATGAAAAATGCGGCGCTTTTTGTACCGGAAACAGCGCTTGCACCGCTTGAAGAAACGGAATATTATTTTCATGAAATTATTGATGCAGACGTCTATACGGAAGAAGGCACCCATCTCGGTTACGTGAAAGAGATCCTGACCCCGGGAGCCAATGACGTGTGGGTGGTGGAGCCGGCAGAAGGGCGGCAGGACATTCTGCTTCCTTATATTGAAGAAGTCGTTCAGCATGTGGACGTCGCCGAAAAACGTATTACCGTAAGGGTAATGAAGGGAATGCTGCCGGAATGAGAATGGATTTTTTAACCCTGTTTCCGGGTATGTTTGAAAGTGTGTTCAGCCACTCCATTCTTGCCCGTGCCGCTGAAAGAGGACACGTCTCCTTTCATACCCATGACATAAGGGACTATACAGACGACAAGCATAACAAGGTGGATGACTACCCGTACGGCGGGGGCGCCGGTCTCGTATTAAAGCCGCAGCCGGTATTTGACGCTGCCGCCCAGGTCAAAAGCGCAGGTGAGGCTCCGCCGGACCGCGTCATTCTTCTCTGCCCGCAGGGAAAGCCGTTTAAGCAGGAGGACGCCCGGGAGCTTGCCGGCGAGGACCGGCTGATGTTTATATGCGGTCATTATGAAGGCTATGACGAACGGATCCGCGAGCATTTAATTACGGATGAATACTCGATCGGCGATTTTGTGCTGACCGGTGGTGAGCTTGGTGCGATGGTTATGGCAGACAGCATTACGCGCCTTTTGCCCGGAGTGCTCGGCAATGAACAATCCGCCCATACGGACTCGTTTGAAAACGGGCTGCTGGAGTATCCGCAGTATACCCGTCCGGCGGACTTCCGCGGCATGACAGTGCCGGACATTCTGCTGTCCGGTGACCATGGAAAAATCGCTGAATGGCGGCAAAACCAGGCAATCAAAAGGACAAAAGAACGCCGGCCGGATCTTTGGGAAAAATATACCGATCAGACGTAAATCCGGCGGTTGATTCCGCCCGTGGAATGTGCTATGATTCATTTTGTGACTAAATAGTCATCAATTACGGTGCTCCGCTGTTTTCATCGTGGACAAGAGCATGCGAGAGAAGGAGGCGAATACAAATGCAACAACTTATTCGCGACATAACGAAGGAACAGTTAAAATCGGATCTCCCGGACTTTCGCCCAGGTGACACTGTAGCAGTGCACTTGAAAGTTGTCGAGGGCTCCCGTGAACGTGTACAGGTGTTTCAGGGCGTCGTTATTAAACGTCGCGGCGGAGGCATCAGCGAGTCTTTCACCGTGCGTAAGGTTTCCTACGGAATTGGCGTGGAGAGAACTCTTCCGCTTCATTCCCCAAGAATCGATAAGATTGAAGTGAAACGCCGCGGTAAAGTACGTCAAGCTAGATTGTACTATCTCCGTAACCTGCGTGGAAAAGCTGCGCGTATCAAAGAACTTCGATAAGACACAGGAAAAAAAGCTGCAGCGGAGTATTCCGTCTGCAGCTTTTTTCATACGGATAAACTATATATAGAAAGGAATCGACCGCATGAATGAACGCCGCTTTCCCATCAATTGGCTGCATCTTCTGACAGTAATTATGATTGCATTACTTATGGCATTGGCAGCACGCTGGCTGTTTGTAGCTCCAGTCGTTGTGAAGGGCGAATCGATGGAGCCGACCATTCATGATGAGGACCGGATGCTGTTGAATAAAACAAGCAAATGGCTGCACGAGTGGGACCGTTTTGATGTGGTCGTTTTCCACGCCAATGATAAAGATGATTATATTAAACGGATCATCGGACTGCCGGGTGATACGCTTGAATACAGGAATGATAAGCTTTTTATTAACGGGGAACAGGTGGATGAGCCGTTTCTTGATAAACAGACCCTGGCAGCAGGGCCGCCCCCGGCGACCACCGATTTTACGCTGGAGGAGAAAACAGGCCGCAGCCGTATTCCCGAAGGAGAAGTTTTTGTCATGGGGGACAACCGGCCAAACAGCTATGACTCCCGGGCCATCGGACTCGTAGAGGAAGAGGAGATCGTCGGGGAGGCGGTCATAACGTTCTGGCCGCTCAATCACATGTGGCCATCGCCATTTTAATTTGAAAGGAGGCAGAGGTATGGACATTCAATGGTATCCCGGACATATGGACAAAGCGCAAAAGGAAGTGCAGAGCAAGCTGAAGCAGGTGGATGTGGTTATCGAGCTCGCAGATGCAAGAATCCCCCGGTCCTCGCGGAACCCTCTGCTTGAAACGATTATTCAGGATAAGCCATCGGTGATCGTATTAACCAAGGCCGACCTGGCCGATCCGAAAGTAACCGAGGAATGGAAGCAGTATTACCGCGATCAGGGAATTGAGGCGGTAGACGTGGATTCCAAGCATAAGAAGGGCCTGCATGTGATTAAGGAAGCGGCACTTCAGCAGACGGAACGGCTCCAGGCCAGGTGGAAAAGAAAAGGCATTAAGCCAAGAGCTATACGGGCAATGATTATCGGCATCCCGAACGTCGGCAAGTCGACGCTCATCAATCAGTGGATCGGAAAAAAAACGGCTAAAATCGGCGACCGTCCGGGAATTACAAAAAACCAGCAGTGGCTGAAAATGGGCAAGGAAATGGATCTGCTCGACACCCCGGGCATTCTCTGGCCGAAGTTCGAAGACCCTTACGTTGGGGAACGTCTTGCAGCTACAGGCGCCATCAAGGACGAGCTGCTGGATCTGCAGGATATTGCTTATTTTATTATCGGTATCTGCCAGGAGTATTATCCCGAAAAGCTGCTTCAGCGCTTTGGCCTTGAGGATAAGCCGAGAGAAACGTCGCTGGAATGGTTTGAAGACATCGGCCGTAAACGGGGAGCACTGCTTTCAGGAGCGGAAATCGATTACGAAAAAGCAGGTGAAATGGTCGTGCGCGAGTTCCGCGGCGGGCAGCTCGGCCGCATCAGTCTCGAACGCCCGGACGACGAAGTAAGCGAATAATTGAGCAGCAGAGGTGAAAATATTGGAGAAATGGACGATAACAGCTGTAAAGGAGTATTTGCAGACGCAGGAGGAGCCGGAGGCAGAGCTTCTAGAGGCCTGGAAGGAGGACTCACGGGCCGGCGTCCAGAAGGAGCTGCAGCGGTACGCCAAACGGCAACAGCAGAAGCAGGAAAAGTACGAGGATTTCCGCCGCCGGCTTTCGTTTGAACAGGACTATTGGGACCGGGGTTTCAAGGCGGTGGCTGGAGTAGACGAAGTCGGGCGCGGGCCGCTGGCCGGGCCAGTGACTACGGCTGCTGTGGTGCTGCCAAAGGACGTCAGCCTGGTGGAAGTGAATGACTCCAAAATGCTCTCCGCCAAAAAACGCGAAGAGCTCGAAACAAAAATCAAAGAGGTGGCAATCGCCTGGAGCGTTGTTCATATCGAGGCGGACGAAATTGATCGTCTGAATATTTACCAGGCAACTAAAAAAGCTATGCGGACAGCAGTGGCGGATCTTAAGCCTGCTCCGGATGTCCTGCTGGTAGATGCGATGACCCTTCCATTACATATTGAACAGCAGTCGCTGGTGCAGGGAGACAGCCGGAGCGTGTCGATTGCGGCTGCCTCTATTCTGGCTAAGGTGGAACGGGACCGTTATATGCAGTATTATCATACGCTCTATCCGGACTATGATTTTGCCAGCAACAAGGGATACGGTACTCAGAATCACCTGGACGGCCTAAAGCGTCTTGGCGGGTGTGCCATACACCGGTATTCATTTCAGCCGGTAGCCGGGTATCGTCGTCCGTAAAAGGAGAGAAAATCGATGAAGCTGTCGCTGCCGTCCGCGTATGCCGGAAACCGTACAGGGCAAGCTGGAAATGAAGAAATTAGAGCCGGACAGATCATTAAAGGCACCGTCAAACAGCTGTACCCCGGTCAGCGGGCGGCGGTTACCGTGAACGGGAGAGTCTATCACGCTTCCCTGGAGGCACCGGTTGAAACCGGCAAATCATATTATTTTCAGGTGAAAAATGAACACGGACGGTAGGTATGGCAGGTGGCAGCAAACGGGTCTGCCGCCCCTTCCGGGGATAAAGGCCAGGCGCTCCTGAAGCAGCTCGGCCTTCCGTCCGGAAAGCAGGAGCAGTACATATTCCGCATATTCGAACAGATGCAGCTGCCTGTAACGAGAGAAGCACTGCAAAAAAGTGTGCAGCTGCTAAAAGGGGAGGGCGCCGTAAACAAGCAGGGCATGCAGACGATTCAATGGATGCTCGGCGCAGGTGCCCCATTAAAAACATCGATCTTTCAAAGCATTCATCAGGTGCTGCACGGCCCGTCGCCGGCACAGGATTTAACCGTGCTGCTTGCCCGGCATAATATGTCTGACCCCGTTCATCAGTCCATCAGCAGTGCCGTGCTCACCCCGGGAAGCTTTAAAGGGGGCATCGAGGCCCCGACAAAGCCGATGCAGCTGTTCGCTGCGGCAGCCGCGGCGGCTGTCGTTGACAAAAACGGCCAGGCTGCCCAGCTGATCCACCGGTTATTTGCGGGCCTTCAGCCTCCATTGAACGCTAAAGCTTTTCTGCAGCATGTCGGTCGGGGGGCCGAAAGCAGCGGGTCCGTGGAAAAATGGCTTCAGTCCCAGGTGGAAGATGCGGCAAAGCTGCACCAGACGATCCAGCAGGCGGGCAGTTCGCCGCAGCTGAGCGCAAAGGCTCTGATGAGAGCCTGGCACACGCTGGTCCCGGAAGCCGTGACGGTGCTTGCCAATACGCCGCAGATGGTGGAATGGCTCAAAAGCTACACCGGCAGTGCGAGCTGGTCCTCCTGGGCGGAAAGCGGGAGCAAAGAAGCAATGCAGACGTCTTACAGGCATTTAGAGCAGGCTCAGGCGCATATTATGTCGAGAACTGAACTCTCACCCCAGCATGAACGAACCGTCGCCCATGTGGCCGGTCAGCAGCTCATGCAGCAGACCGAGCAGGAGGCCTGGCTGCAGCAGCTCTCCCATCTTCCGGCGAAGTGGGGGAAATGCTTTCGGATGCTGTTGTTCACTGGGAGGGAAAACGTACCGAAGACGGAAAGCTCGATCCGGATACGTGCCATATTTTATTTCAGCTTGAGATGGACCGGCTCGGCGTTTTAATCGCTGATGTGCAGATTTATAAACGAAACGTGACGGTAAATATCAGCAGTGAAAACCCGCGCCCGGAGCAGCCGCTGCATCTTTTTCAGCCCATGCTGAAAACGGCGATGGCTTCGTTAAACTATCAGCTGGTGTCGCTTCAGTGGCATGAAGATCCGGCGCCTGCGGAGCGGCCGCACGGCCGGAAGCCCGGACTGAAAGGAGCATTTGATATTCGGATATGACCTCCAACCAGAACTGGACCACAAAAAAAGCAGTGGCACTTAATTATAAGCAGGGCACCTCGCAGGCGCCGGCCGTCAAAGCGAAGGGGCGGGGATGGACCGCGGAACGGATTATCGAAGCGGCCGCTGAACAGGACGTGCCGGTGCATAAAGATGCCGGGCTTGTACATATGCTTCATGAGCTTGAATGGAATGAAGAAATTCCGGAAGAGCTGTATGAAGTGGTGGCGGAAATCTTCGCCTTTATCTACCGGATGGATAAAAAAACGGCCGGTAAAAATGAAAACTAAACCGCGCAGCAGAAACTTTCACGGAAATGTTGAATTTTTTTCTAAATTTCTATACGATAAAGGATGTGTGGGAGAGAGCGAGGCCATTTAGAGGCTTTCGTTCTGCCCAGATTCGATTTTGTAATCACTTACACAGTCGATAGAAGGATTCGTATTGTAACGGTGAGGGGGAAAAAGCATGAATATTCATGAGTACCAGGGAAAAGAGCTCCTTCGTAAATACGGAGTGGCAGTCCCTAACGGAAAAGTTGCATTTACGGTAGATGAAGCAGAGGCAGCCGCAAAAGAACTGGGTTCTGACGTAACAGTGGTAAAAGCCCAGATCCACGCAGGTGGAAGAGGGAAAGCCGGCGGGGTGAAGCTCGCTAAAAACCTCGATGACGTCCGCAAATATGCTGACGAAATCCTTGGCAAAACACTGGTTACCCACCAGACCGGTCCGGAAGGTAAAGAAGTGAAGCGTCTTTACATCGAAGAGGGAAGCGACATCAAGAAGGAATACTACTTAGGTGTTGTGCTCGACCGTGTATCGTCCCGCATTGTGATGATGGGATCTGAAGAAGGCGGAACAGAAATCGAAGAAGTAGCTGAAGAAAATCCGGAAAAAATCTTCCGCGAATACATTGATCCAGCTATCGGTATGCAGCCTTATCAGGCCCGTCGTATGGCATTTAACATGAATATACCGACAGACCTTCTGAAAGAAGCAGTGAAGTTCATGCTTGGCCTGTCCAAAGTATTTATCGACAACGACTGCTCCATTGCAGAAATCAACCCGCTCGTAACGACCGGGGACGGAAAAGTAATGGCACTTGATGCGAAATTCAATTTCGATTCAAACGCACTTTACCGTCAAAAAGAAATACTTGATTACCGTGACCTCGATGAAGAGGATCCAAAGGAGATCGAAGCTTCCAAATATGACTTAAGCTACATTGCCCTCGATGGCAATATCGGCTGCATGGTCAATGGTGCCGGTCTTGCGATGGCTACGATGGATATCATTAAGCACTACAGCGGCGATCCGGCGAACTTCCTGGATGTTGGCGGCGGTGCGACGGCTGAAAAAGTAACGGAAGCATTTAAAATTATCCTTGAAGATGACGCTGTTAAAGGCATTTACGTTAACATCTTCGGTGGAATCATGAAGTGCGACGTCATCGCTGACGGGGTAGTGGAAGCTACGAAGCAGACTGGACTGGAGATTCCGCTTGTTGTACGTTTGGAAGGCACGAACGTAGAAAAAGGCAAAGAAATTCTGGAAAAATCCGGATTGAATATTACAGCAGCGGACTCTATGGCAGACGGTGCGCAAAAAATTGTTTCGTTAGTTCAATAGAAAGGCAGGGACCATCGACCTATGAGCATTTATATTAATCAGGATACAAAAGTAGTTGTTCAGGGAATTACAGGATCTACCGGCCTCTTTCACACTCAGCAGGCGTTAGAGTACGGTACGAAAATCGTCGGCGGCGTGACGCCGGGTAAAGGCGGCACCGAAGTTGAAGGCGTGCCGGTTTTCAACACGCTTGATGATGCAGTGGAAGCAACCGGTGCTACCGTGTCGGTTATTTACGTTCCGCCTGCTTTTGCAGCGGACGCGATCATTGAAGCAGTGGATGCAGACCTTGATCTTGCCATCTGCATCACTGAAGGCATCCCGGTTCTTGATATGATTAAAGTGAAACGTTTTATGGAAGGCAAGCGCACCCGCCTTGTCGGTCCAAACTGCCCGGGCGTTATTACACCGGACGAGTGCAAAATCGGCATTATGCCGGGCTACATTCATAAAAAAGGACACGTAGGTGTTGTTTCCCGTTCGGGTACCCTGACGTATGAAGCGGTAGACCAGCTTACCAAAGCAGGCATCGGCCAGTCGACAGCTGTCGGTATCGGCGGTGACCCGGTGAACGGCACCAGCTTTACCGACGTGCTGCAGGCCTTTAATGACGATCCGGACACAGAAGCCGTGATCATGATTGGTGAAATCGGCGGCACAGCTGAGGAAGAAGCAGCTGAATGGGTCAAGCAGAATATGACCAAGCCAGTGGTCGGCTTCATAGGCGGTGCGACAGCCCCTCCAGGAAAACGGATGGGCCACGCCGGCGCGATTATTTCCGGCGGTAAAGGCACCGCAGAGGAAAAAATTAAAACGTTAAACGAAAGCGGCGTGCAGGTAGCAGCGACACCGGCAGAAATCGGTGATACGATGATCAACGTTCTGAAAGAACGCGGTCTGCACGAAAAATGCCTCACCCACGAACCACAAGTATAAAAGAACCGCCCTCCGCTGCCTCTTTCGGGCAGGCGGAGGTTTTCTTTTTCTCTCCCGTATTTCCCCCCTAAAACCATTATCCCCCATGAAAGGACTATCCTCATGCAAAATCTCTCCTTTAATGAACGACTTCTGGCTGTCCACGAATTTCCCCATTTTCAATGGAAGCATGTAACAGAGCTGCTCCGCCGCGACAACGAATTGCTTCTCCCTTTTACGCACCCTCATCTTCTGCCTTTAAACAGTACCCAGCTGAATGCCTGGCGAAAATATTTGTCTCAGCTTGCCGTGCAGCAGCGACTCGCGTGGTACCGGGAACAGGGCGTCGGGTGGATTACATATTTTGACGACCGCTATCCGTCGTCCTTAAAGTCAATTTACGATGCGCCGTGGGTGCTTTACACGAAAGGAAACACAGAGCTGCTGCAGGGCAGCCCACGGCTGGCGGTAGTCGGCTCCCGGAGCATGACTTCGTACGGCAAGGCAGCGGTGGAAGCATTTCTTCCGCACGGACAGGTGCAGATTGTCAGCGGGCTCGCGAGAGGTGTGGACGGATACGCCCACCGGCAGGCATTAACAGTGGGAGCCCCAGCTATTGCGGTGCTCGGCTCCGGGTTTGGCCGTATTTATCCGAAGGAGCATCTCGCTCTGGCAAAAAAAATTGCTGCCGCGGGACTGCTTTTGAGCGAATATCCCCCGGACAGATCTCCGAGAAAGTGGCACTTTCCGTCCAGAAACCGTATTATCAGCGGCCTGTCTGATAAAATATTTGTGGTGGAAGCGGATGTAAACAGCGGGTCCCTCATTACAGCATCGCTTGCGCTTGAACAGGGGAGGGAGGTCTGCGCACTGCCGGGGCCCGTGTTTTCCAGGCAGAGTGCGGGCACGAACCAGCTGATTTATGACGGCGCTCTCCCGGTCCTCCAGCCGGAGGATTTAAGCATATCCGGCAGCCGGACAGTGTCTCATAACAGCTGACGCAATTGAAACGGAATTTTAAATTTTCCGTATGTTATGCTAGACACGTCCATTAAACTGTGAAAGAATAATTGTGATTTCAAGCACAAAACGCACTGAAACGAGTAAGATCATAAAAGCATCACTATTTGACAGAGTAATTTATTCGAGTTAATAATGGTAATATTTCATTGAGACAAAGGGGAGAAAAGGAATGGCCGACTATTTAGTCATCGTGGAATCTCCCGCAAAAGCAAAAACAATCGAAAAGTATTTAGGGAAAAAATATGCAGTGAAAGCTTCAATGGGGCACGTAAGAGACCTGCCAAAAAGCCAAATGGGAGTCGACACTGAAAACAATTATGACCCGAAATATATAACGATACGCGGGAAAGGTCCAGTTTTAAAAGAATTAAAAACGGCTGCAAAAAAAGCGAAGAAAGTATATCTCGCAGCCGACCCTGACAGAGAGGGTGAAGCCATCGCCTGGCATCTGGCGCACAGCTTAAACATTGATGAAGATTCGGAATGCCGGGTTGTTTTTAACGAAATTACAAAAACAGCGGTGAAGGATGCGTTTAAGCATCCCCGTTCCATCAATATGGATCTGGTGGATGCACAGCAGGCCCGGCGGATACTTGACCGGCTCGTCGGCTACAACATCAGCCCATTACTATGGAAGAAAGTGAAAAAAGGACTGAGTGCCGGACGGGTACAGTCGATTGCCGTGAAGATGATTATTGACCGGGAAAAAGAAATTAAGGCGTTTATTCCGGAGGAATACTGGAGTATTAATGGAACGTTCTCGGACGGGGACGCGGAATTTGAGGCGAAATTTCATGGCACAGCGAAGGAAAAGCAGGCGCTTGCCTCCCGGGAAGACGTCGACGGCGTGCTTCAAAAGATGAAGGGTGATCAGTTTGAAGTAACAAAGGTCACGAGAAAAGAACGTAAACGCAATCCAGTACAGCCGTTCACCACCTCGTCCCTGCAGCAGGAAGCAGCGAGAAAGCTGAATTTCCGTGCGAAGAAGACGATGATGGTTGCCCAGCAGCTGTATGAAGGTATTGATTTGGGTAAACCGGCTGACACTGTCGGTTTGATCACCTATATGCGGACAGACTCCACCAGGGTTTCCCAGACCGCCAAGGAAGAAGCCCGGACGTTTATTACGGAAAAGTACGGCGAAGAATACATCCACCAGGGAGAGCGCAAGAATTCCAAAAACAGCAACAGCCAGGATGCCCACGAAGCGATCCGGCCGACATCGATCATGTATGAACCAAAACAGGTGAAAAGCTCGCTTTCAAGAGACCAGTACCGGCTGTACAAGCTCATCTGGGAACGTCTGGTGGCGAGTGAAATGGCTCCGGCTGTTATGGACACCATGTCAGTGGACCTTGATAATGAGGGCGTGCTGTTCCGGGCGACCGGCTCCAAAGTGAAATTCCCCGGCTTTATGAAGGTGTACGTGGAAGGCCAGGATGACGGAAAAAAAGAAGAGGATAAAATGCTTCCCGATCTTCAGGAGGGCCAGATGGTCACCCGGACGGATATGGAAGAAAATCAGCATTTCACCCAGCCGCCGCCGCGTTACACAGAAGCCCGACTCGTTCGGACGATGGAGGAAATGGGTATCGGCCGGCCGTCAACGTATGCCCCGACGCTCGATACAGTGCAGCGCCGGAACTACGTAGCGCTTGAAGAAAAGCGTTTCGTGCCGACCGAGCTCGGTGAAATTGTGATGGATCTGGTTGTGGAATTCTTCCCGGAAATTCTCGATGTGGAATTTACCGCAAAGATGGAAAATGATCTTGACTATATTGAAGAAGGAAAACAAAATTGGATTGAGATTATCGACGAATTCTACCAGGGATTTGAGCCAAGGCTGAAAAAAGCCGAGGAAGAAATGGAAGAAGTCGAAATCAAGGATGAGCCGGCAGGCGAAGACTGCGAGCAGTGCGGCCATCCAATGGTATATAAAATGGGCCGTTACGGAAAGTTTATGGCCTGCTCCAATTTTCCGGAATGCCGTAATACGAAAGCGATTGTCAAAGATATCGGCGTGAAATGCCCGAAATGTAAAGAGGGAAATGTCGTTGAACGCCGAAGTAAGAAAAAGCGGATCTTTTACGGCTGCGACCGGTACCCGGATTGCGAATTTGTTTCCTGGGATAAACCGATTGCCCGCCCGTGTCCGAAATGTGAAAATATGCTTGTGGAGAAAAAGACGAAAAAAGGCGTACACGTCCAGTGCTCTGAATGTGATTATAAGGAAGAACCAAATTAAAAATGACTGGTTACAGCGCAGGTCTGACTGCTTCCGAAAGGAATAGTTGCCTGCGCTTTCAAAAGGGAAAGGAGTTTTTATCATGAAAAGTACACCTGTTCATATCGTCGGTGCAGGGCTCGCCGGAAGCGAAGCGGCATGGCAGCTTGCAAAACAGGGCGTGCCGGTCAGGCTTCACGAAATGCGTCCGAACAAACAGACGGCCGCCCACCATACCGATAAATTTGCGGAGCTGGTCTGCAGTAATTCGCTCCGGGCCAACAACCTTACAAATGCCGTCGGCGTATTAAAGGAAGAAATGAGGAACCTCGACAGCGTGATTATCGAGGCGGCAGACGCGGCCTCGGTGCCGGCAGGCGGCGCTCTTGCCGTGGACCGGCATGAATTTGCCGCGAAGGTCACGGAAAAAGTAAAAAATCACCCGCTCGTGGAAGTGGTATCGGAGGAAGTGACCCACATACCGGATGAACCGGCAATTATTGCCACAGGTCCGCTGACCACTGAGTCGCTCTCTGAGGATATTTTTAACCTGACCGGCGAAGAGCATTTGTACTTTTACGACGCAGCGGCGCCGATTGTGGAAACAGACAGCATCGATATGGACAAAGCGTATGTAAAATCCCGGTACGATAAAGGGGAAGCAGCGTACATCAACTGTCCGATGACAGAAGAGGAATTTGACCGCTTCTACGAGGCACTGGTGGAAGCAGAAGTTGTTCCGCTGCGCGAATTTGAGAAAAACATCTTTTTTGAAGGCTGCATGCCGGTCGAGGAAATTGCCCGCAGAGGCAAAAAGACCCTGCTGTTCGGCCCGATGAAGCCGGTCGGTCTGGAGCATCCGGAAACAGGGGAGATTCCGCACGCCGTCGTGCAGCTGCGCCAGGACAACCAGGAAGGGACGCTTTTTAACATTGTCGGCTTCCAGACCCATCTTAAATGGGGGCCGCAGAAAGAAGTAATCCGTTTAATCCCGGGACTTGAAAATGCCGACATCGTCCGCTACGGCGTGATGCACCGGAATACGTTTTTAAATTCCCCGAACTTCCTGAACCCGACCTACCAGACAAAGGCCCGCAGTAATTTGTTCTTTGCCGGACAGATTACCGGGGTGGAAGGCTACGTGGAATCAGCTGCTTCCGGGCTGGTCGCCGGATGGAATGCAGCTAAACAATATTTGCAGGAAGAAACGGACACCTTCCCGAAGGAAACGGTGATCGGTGCCATGAGTCACTATATTACGACAGCCGGCGCCAAAAACTTTCAGCCCATGAACGCCAACTTCGGCCTGCTTCCGGCCCCGGAGCAAAAAATCAAAAACAAGCGGGAACGCAATGAATACTACGCAGAACGGGCTCTGGATGCCATTCAGAATTTTAAGAAAAAAGTCCAAATATGATTGCTAGGCTCCAGGGTTTATGATACGATTTACTAGCTTTTGTCTTCATAAAGCGGCAACAGGAACGCAGAAGGAAGAGAAGGCGCAAAGGAGCAAAAAGCTGATGAACCCGCTATTAACCTGGAGGGAAGAATTTTTCCGCTATCTGGAGCTTGAAAAAAACATTTCCTCCTATACGAAAACAGCTTACGAACAGGACTTGATTGAATTTGAAGCGTTTATGCAGCAGGAGGGCTGGAAGCACGTGGAGGAGGTTGATCCAACGCTCGTCCGCCTCTACTACAGCAGCATGTACGACCGCTCGTATGCAAGGGCGACAGTAGCGCGGAAAATCTCCGCGCTGCGTGCGTATTTCCGCTATCTGCAGCGCGAGGAATATATTGAACAAAATCCGTTCATCGGTGCGAGCCATCCGAAAAAAGAGCGGCCGCTTCCCCACTTTTTATATGAAGAAGAGATCGAATCGCTGTTTGCTTCATTTGATATGAGCAAGCCGCTTGATATCAGGGATAAAGCCATTATGGAGCTGCTTTATGCGACAGGGATGCGCATCAGCGAATGCCAGCAGCTTCAGGCCGATGACCTCGATGACTACCTCGGCACCATTCTGGTGAAGGGAAAAGGCCGGAAGGAGAGGTACGTGCCGGTAGGAAGCTTTGCCCAGGAAGCCGTCGAGCTGTACAAGATGAACGTGCGTCCGGAGCTTTCAGCCAAAAGCAGCGTGCCGACCGGCCAGCTGTTTTTAAACGCCCGGGGCGGCCCGCTGACCGACCGCGGATTCCGCCATGTCATTAACGAACGGGTGAAAAAGGTCTCAAGCACGCTCCGTATTTCTCCTCATGACCTGAGGCATACGTTTGCGACACATCTGCTCAATCACGGGGTGGACCTGCGGGTCGTGCAGGATCTTCTCGGCCATGCCAATTTATCCACAACCCAGATTTATACCCATGTAACGAAAGAACGGCTTCAGGATGTGTATCGACATGCGCATCCAAGAGCAGAAAGGAAGCGTGAATAACTAATGGAACCATCCTTTCACGCCACAACAATATACGCTGTCCATCACGACGGTAAAGGAGCGATGGCCGGCGACGGCCAGGTGACGCTCGGCCAGCAGGTGGTCATGAAGCATACGGCACGAAAAGTGAGACGGCTGTACAACGGAAAAGTTCTCGCCGGCTTTGCCGGATCGGTAGCTGACGCGTTTACACTGTTTGACCTGTTTGAAGAAAAGCTCGAGCAGTGGAGCGGCAATCTGCAGCGTGCTGCCGTCGAGCTTGCCAAGGACTGGCGAAGCGATAAAACGCTTCGGCGTCTGGAAGCAATGCTCATTGTTATGGATAAATCCACCATGCTTTTGGTCGCGGGAACAGGAGAAGTCATCGAGCCTGATGACAACATGCTTGCGATCGGCTCCGGTGGCAATTTTGCGCTCAGCGCCGGAAGGGCACTCAAAAAGCATGCCACACACCTGACTGCCCGGGAAATGGCCGAGGCTTCGCTTGAGACAGCAGCAGATATATGTGTTTTCACCAACCATGAAATCATAGTTGAAGATTTGGAATCTTAAAACATAGTCCGCTAAGGGGGCTTATTAATGGAAATTTCGATGACACCCAAACAGATTGTAGAACGGCTCGATCAATATATTATCGGCCAGAATGAAGCGAAACGGTCTGTTGCGGTGGCTCTTCGCAACCGATACCGCAGAAGCAAGCTGCCCGAACAGCTTCAGGAGGAAGTAACGCCGAAAAATATTCTGATGATCGGACCGACGGGCGTAGGTAAAACAGAAATTGCCCGCCGAATTGCGAAGCTTGTCGGCGCTCCTTTTTCAAAGGTGGAAGCCACAAAATTCACCGAAGTCGGCTATGTCGGCCGCGACGTGGAGTCGATGATCCGGGATCTGGTGGAGGTTGCCGTACGGATTGTAAAGGAAGAAAAAACAGCCTCCGTACAGGAAAAAGCAGAAAAAGCTGCGAATAAAAAAATCGTCCGGCTGCTTGCTCCGAGAAAACGCAAAAATCGTCAGGCGGACAACAACTCCGGCAACCCGTTCGGGATGCTTTTTCAGCAGAATGAGGACAACGATGAAGAAGAAGAGACAGACACCGCGGATAACAGTGATCTTCGTGAGCAGCGTCGTCAGCTGCAGAAGCAGCTGGAGATGGGCGAGCTTGAAGACCGTAAAGTAACCATAGAGGTCGAACAGCAGTCCGGCTCCATGGGTGACATGTTTCAGGGCGGCGGCATGGAGCAGATGGGCATGAACATGCAGGAGATGCTCGGAAACATGATGCCGAAGAAAACGAGCAGCCGCACCCTTCCCGTGCGCGAAGCACGCAAGGTGCTGACCGAGCAGGAAGCCCAGAAAATGATCGATATGGACGAGGTGAGCACGGAAGCTGTTTACCGCGCGGAGCAGCTGGGAATTGTGTTCCTGGATGAGATTGATAAAGTAACCGGTAAAAAGGAAAGCAGCAGTGCGGACGTTTCGCGCGAAGGCGTACAGCGGGACATTCTGCCGATTGTGGAAGGCTCGACGGTCAATACCAAATACGGTCCGGTGCGCACCGACCATATGCTGTTTATCGCAGCCGGTGCTTTTCATACGGCCAAGCCTTCCGATTTAATTCCTGAGCTGCAAGGAAGATTTCCGGTGCGTGTCGAATTAGATAACTTAGGGGCAGCAGATTTTGCCCGGATTCTGCGGGAGCCGGACCAGGCTCTAACCAAGCAGTACCAGGCACTCATCCGCACCGAAGGTATTGAAGTGACGTTTACAGACGAAGCCGTCGATACTATTGCGGAATTAGCGGAAGCGGTCAATCAGCAGACAGAAAACATCGGCGCACGACGGCTGCATACGCTGCTTGAAAGACTGCTCGAAGATCTGTCCTTCGAGGCGCCGGAAATTACCATGGACGCTATCACCATTACGCCGGAGTACGTTAATGATAAACTGGCAACGATCGCCAGGGACCGGGACGTCAGCCGGTACATTTTGTAGCATAAATCAGGAGGAGAATCAGCATGGATTTGTTAACGAGAAGCAGAAGAATTAATGAAATGTTACAGAAAACACAGGGAGACCACGTCAATTTTAAAGACATGGCCGAAACCCTTCAGGAAATTATTGGAGCCAATGTGTTTGTGGTCAGCCGCCGTGGAAAGCTGCTCGGCTACTCGATCGAACAGGAAATCGAGCACGAAAAAATGCAGCGGATTTTAGAGGAGCGCCAGTTCCCGCAGGAATACACCTCCGGTTTGTTCAGCATCAATGAAACCTCGCCGAATCTGGACGTACAAAGCGAATACACGGCATTTCCGCAGGAAAGCGCCGAATTATTTGCGTCCGGCCTGACAACGATTGTACCGATTGTCGGCGGCGGCCAGCGTCTTGGAACGCTCGTTCTGGCCCGGTTAAGCGAAACGTTTGATGATGATGATCTGATCCTCGCCGAATACGGGGCGACTGTGGTCGGTATGGAAATCCTTCATGAAAAAACGCAGGAAATCGAAGAGGAAGCAAGAAGTAAAGCCGTTGTCCAGATGGCTATCAGCTCCCTTTCCTACAGTGAACTCGAAGCGGTAGAGCATATTTTCGAGGAGCTCGACGGCAAGGAAGGGCTGCTTGTAGCGAGTAAAATTGCCGACCGTGTCGGCATTACCCGCTCCGTGATCGTCAACGCCCTGCGTAAGCTTGAAAGCGCCGGCGTGATCGAATCAAGATCCCTCGGCATGAAGGGAACCTATATTAAAGTATTAAACAACAAGTTTTTGTATGAACTCGAGAAAATTAAAAATAACGATTAAAAAATTCACCGCGGTCCCTTCAAGGGGCCGCTTTTTTGGCTCTTAAGCTAAAACATATTAAGCGGTGTGCGATTTATACTAGTGAAAAATGGAATGCTATACAATAAATAAGCACAATAAGTATAAAAGAACTACTAAAAAGTGGTTTAACCACTTAGACGGTAGTTACTGAAATGCAAAAACCACGATATTAATTAGACAAATGTACATTTTTTCTATACAATTTAGGAATTAATGCTCATATAAAAGTAAATAACTAAACCTTTAGTATTAATTAAAAACCCAGAGGTGAGAAAATGGAACTGTTTCAATCAGGAACGTGGCAGAAATTACAGGCGGGTGTCGAAGGGGCATCGCTCAGACAGAAGGCAATCACGGATAATATTGCCAATATTGACACGCCGAACTACAAAGCAAAGGAAGTTTCCTTTCAGGACATGCTAAAAGAAGAAAGCAGCAGTCAGATGGAAGCTGTGCGGACAGACGCAAAGCACTTTTCTTTTCAGAATAATCAAAATTCTCCAGAAGTATATGAGCAGAAGGGCAATACATACAACAATAATGGAAACAATGTAGACATCGATAAGGAAATGACTGAGCTTTCGGAAAACCAGCTGCATTATAACGCCATTATTGACCGTATTAATGGAAAATTTGGCGGCATTAAATCAGCTATCCGGGGAGGGTCATAAGCATGTCTATTTTTAATGGGATTCAGGCCTCCGGCTCGGCCTTGACGGCTCAGCGTCTAAGAATGGATGTCGTAAGCTCCAACCTTGCGAATGCGGATTCCACAAGAGGAAGGCTCGTCGACGGGGAATGGCAGCCGTACCAGCGCAAAACCGTTTCCATGAGCCCGAAGCAGGACAATTCCTTTCAGTCAAATTTAACGAAAGCATTAAATGATCAGGGCGGTGTGCGCGTGTCGGAAATAGGCGTGGACGACGCTCCTTTTGATGAGGTTTACCAGCCGGAGCATCCCGATGCCAATGAAGAAGGCTACGTACAGATGCCAAATGTGGATCCTTTAAAAGAAATGACGGATTTGACCTCGGCCTCACGCTCGTATGAGGCAAACGTCACAGCCCTCAATGCCAATAAAAATATGATGATGAAAGCACTTGAAATCGGTAAAAACTAACGACGGAAGGAGGAGTACGGATGGAAATCACAAATGTTCAGGCACCGGTAATGAAAGCAGCAAATGAGGCGGGCCAGGCAACAGTAAAAGAAACTGGAGATTCGTTTCAAAAAGCGATGAGCAAAGTCAACGAAGCGCAGCTGGAGTCGGACCGGATGACAGAAAAACTGGTGACCGGTGAAGCGGATAATCTGCATGATGTGATGATTGCTGCAGAAAAAGGAAGTGTCTACATGCAGACGGCCACCGAGGTGAGAAACAAGGCGGTGGAAGCTTACAAAGAAATGATGCGGATGCAGGTGTAATCGTAAAGAGGAAGGTATGAAGCGGAGTTATGAAAGAAAAATGGAAAGAATACAGCCAAAAGGCGAAAACGTATTGGAGCAGCCGCAGTAAAAAACAAAAAAGAATATATATTTTTGGCACGACGGCGATCTTTCTTTTTCTCCTCATCAGCATACTGCTGTTTTCGCGGACAAACTTTGAGCCTCTTTACACCGATCTGGCACCGGAAACAGCAGGCAGCATCAAAGAAACGCTCGACACCCGCGGAGTGAAATATGAAATATCGAACGAAGGGACTACCATCAGCGTGCCGAAGGATCAGGTGGATGCGTTAAAGGTGGACCTGGCGGCTGAGGGGCTTCCGCAGGACGGGGCGATTGACTACAGCTTCATCGAAGATCAGACCGGCTTTGGAATGACAGACAACGAATTCTCTGTCATGGAGCGGGCTGCGCTCCAGACTGAACTTGAAGCGCTGATTTCCAATATGGATGCAGTGGCAAGTGCCGATGTAATGATCAACATGCCGGAGGAGTCTACGTGGGTGGCTGAAGAAGCCGAAGCAGCCACGGCGTCGGTGAACGTTGATTTGGGCGGTGCCGGAGAGCTCGATCAGGAGCAGGTGAAAACCCTGTATAACCTGGTATCCAAAAGTGTGCCTGATCTGCCGGTGGAAAACATTGATATCAGTGATACAAGCATGAATTATTATACATATGAAGAAAACGGGGCGTCCGGCTCTGCGATGGATCAATACGAGGACCAGCGCGCGGTACAGCAGGATATCGAAAAAGACATCCGCCGTGAAGTCCAGCAGATGCTCGGTACGGTAGCCGGCCAGAACAAAGTGATGGTATCAGTAACGACAGACATCGACTTTACAAAAGAAAACCGGGAGGAAGACCTGGTGGAGCCGGTGGATGAAGAAACGATGGAAGGCATTGCAGTCAGCGCCGAAGAAATTGCTGAAGCCTATGAAGGTGTTGATCCTCTCGAAGAAGGTGAAGCAGGCGCCGGGGAGGAAGACGTAGCCAACTATCCAGCCGGTGCAGAAGCAGCCGGTGACTCAGAGCGGACCGAAGAACGAATCAACTACGAAGTGAACCGTATACATAAAGAGATTCAGGAGAGTCCGTACAAGCTGCGCGACCTCGGTATTCAGGTCATGGTGGAGCCGCCGGATCCGGAAGACCCGAATTCTTTAGAGCCGGAAACGATGGATAACATGCAGGCGATGCTTGAGACCGTCATCAGTACGAGCATCGACAAAGAATATCTCGAGGTGGAAGGCGAGGAAATGGATGTAGAAGAAAAAGTCTCTATTTCCTCCCAGACCTTCCTCGGCGCAGAAGAGAACGATCAGGAAGCAGGCGGCCTGCCGTGGTGGGCTTATGCATTAATGGCTGTCGGCGCTTTGGGCCTCATCATTTTAGTGGTATGGCTCGTCCGTCGGAAAAAACCAGCCGAAGCCAAAGAAGAAACCTTCCAGGCTGCGGAATTTGAACAGCGCGAGGTCCCTGATCTCGAGAGCGGCAGGGAAATGACCGAGGAAGAAAAGAAACGAAATCAGCTCGAGAAGCTAGCAAAGGAAAAGCCGGAGGAATTTTCAAAGCTGCTTCGTTCCTGGCTGTCCGATGATTAAAAGGGGGAGCAGCAATTGCAGAAAAGAAAAGAAACGCTGACTGGAAAACAAAAGGCAGCTGTGCTGCTTATTTCATTGGGCCCGGACGTTTCAGCCGAAGTATATAAGCATTTACGTGAAGACGAGATTGAAAAGCTGACGCTTGAAATTGCGAACGTACGAAAAGTGGAGAGCTCGAAAAAAGAAGAAGTGATGAATGAATTCCATCAAATAGCCATTGCTCAGGACTACATTTCCCAGGGAGGCATCGGCTACGCCAAAAGCGTACTTGAAAAAGCGCTCGGAGAAGAGGAAGCGATGCATATGATTAACCGCCTCACGTCATCGCTGCAGGTAAAGCCGTTTGATTTTGCCCGCAAAGCTGAGCCTTCCCAGGTGCTGAACTTCATTCAAAATGAGCATCCGCAGACAATCGCTCTTGTGCTTTCCTACTTAGAGCCGGGGCAGGCCGGCCAGATTTTGTCGGAGCTGCCTGAGACGCAGCAGACCGATGTGGCCCGCCGCATTGCAAAAATGGACCGGACTTCACCGGAGATCGTAAGCGAAGTGGAGGCAGTGCTTGAACAAAAGCTTTCCACGTCCGTCACCCAGGACTTCACCGAAGCGGGGGGCATTGAATCCGTCGTGGAGGTGCTGAACGGGGTGGACCGCAGCACGGAAAAGATTATTCTTGAATCCCTGGAACAGGAAGATCCGGAGCTGGCCGAAGAAATCAAAAAGCGGATGTTTGTATTTGAAGACGTGGTGGCGCTTGATAACCGCTCGATTCAGCGGGTGGTACGCGACGTCAATAATGATGATCTGCAGCTTGCCCTGAAGGTGGCAAGCGAGCAGGTGAAAGAAGTCGTTTTCCAGAACATGTCCCAGCGGATGGCCGAAACGTTCCAGGAGGAAATGGAATTTATGGGGCCGGTAAGACTGCGTGATGTAGAAGAAGCACAGTCGAGAATTGTCGGTATTATCCGCAGACTTGAAGAAACGGGTGAAATTGTAATCGCCCGCGGCGGAGGAGATGATGTGATTGTCTAACGTATTTCGCACACACGTCAGCGCAGAGCACCGAACCATTGCCCCGAGAAAAATCGTGTATGAAGAAACGGCCCCGCAGATCGACGAGCATTTTCTCCAGCAGCATCAGGCCGAACAGTTAAAAGAGCAGGCCGGGCGGCTGCATGAGCAGGCCGAACAGGTCTGGAAGGAAACCCAGGAAAAAATCAGACAGGAAGAAAAAGACGCCGGGGATCGTATTGCGGCATGGGCCGAAGAGGCCAAGCAGCAAGGATATGCCGAGGGCTTTAAGAGCGGGGAGGAGAAAGGCTTCGAAGCTTGGCAGGAACAGATTAGCCATGCCGGACGGATCATAGAATCTGCGGAGCAGGCCTTTCATGAACGTCTGAACGAGGCCGAACCGACGGTGATCGATATTGCGGTGCAGGCGCTTGAAAGAATGCTCGGCCCGGAATGGCTGCCGGATGAACACTGGCGGATGCAGCTCTCGACTGCGGTCAGCTCTCTGCGTGAGCAGGGAAACATCCGGGTGCTCGTCAGCGCGGAGGATTATGAAGAAGTGCGAATGTATAAAGAGGAGCTGCAGAGTGCGGCCGGAAGCGACCAGAAGGTGACCATTTATCCGGATGCGCAGATGAAAGAGCGGCAGTGCTTGCTCGAAACGAACTTCGGAAAACTCGACGTTTCCCTTGACACTCAGCTCGTGGAATTAAAAAAACAGCTCCAGGCTGTTGTTAAAGAGGGCATGCCGGTATGAGAGCGGAGCATGCAGCGAAACAGGTGAAACACATGTCTCTGTACCGTTCCTATGGAAGTGTGGAACGGGTGATTGGATTAATGGTGGAGTCGCGCGGACCGAAAACAAACGTCGGTGACATCTGCTGCATATACGGTGTCGGAAGCGACAGTGCCACGGCCGCGGAGGTAGTTGGCTTCCGGCAGGAATACGTGCTGCTGATGCCGCTGGAGTCGTTAAAAAACATCAGCCCGGGCTGCACGGTCGAGGCCACCGGTAAGCCACTGAAAATCAAGGCAGGAGCAGGGCTGATCGGACGCGTGCTAAATGGCATGGGAGAGCCGATGGATCATCAGGAGCTTCCGGAAGGGCTGGTCAGCGTTTCTTCGGAGGCAGCACCGCCTGCTCCGCTTGACCGGCCGAGGATTAAAAACGTCATGCCGACCGGTGTAAGAGTGATTGACAGCCTGCTCACGATGGGGGAAGGCCAGCGGATAGGCATCTTTGCCGGAAGCGGTGTCGGGAAAAGCAAACTGCTTTCGATGATCACGCGCTACACGGAAGCCGACGTTAACGTAATCGCGCTTATCGGAGAACGCGGGCGCGAGGTCCGGGATTTTATTGAACGTGACCTGGGAGAAGAGGGCATGGCCAGATCAGTGCTGATCGTAGCGACCTCGGACCAGCCCGCTTCGATGCGGATCCAGGGAGCCTACACGGCGACAGCCATTGCCGAATATTTTCGTTCCAAAGGAAAAAAGGTCAATTTCATGATGGACTCCATCACCCGGTTTGCGATGGCACGAAGAGAAATTGGCCTTGCGATTGGCGAGCCTCCTACGACAAAAGGATACCCGCCGTCAGTATTTGCCCTCCTGCCGGGACTGCTTGAGCGGACCGGCACAAGTAACGAAGGCTCGATCACCGCGTTTTATACGGTGCTCGTGGACGGGGACGACATGAACGAGCCAATTGCCGATGCCGTACGCGGTATTCTCGACGGTCACTTTGTGCTCGAACGGTCGCTTGCCAACAAAAATCATTTTCCGGCCATCGACGTGCTTCAAAGCGTCAGCCGGGTAATGTCAGAAATTACGGATAAAGCTCATCAGGAGGCAGCCTCGAAAGTAAAAAGCTGGCTTGCGGCTTACCGGGAAGCAGAAGACCTTATACGAATCGGGGCCTACCGCAAAGGCAGCTCCCCCGAAACCGACGAGGCGCTGGAAAAATTACCTGCCGTTGAAGCACTTATTCAGCAGCGGTCGATGGAAGCATCGACGATGGAACAAACGCTGCAAAAGCTGCAAAACGTTATGGAGAAAGGAGCATCCTAATGTCCTATCAATTTTCTTTAGAACAGCTGCTGCAGCTGAGAGACCGCGAAAAAGACCAGAAGGTAAAATCCTACAATGAGGCAGTGGACCAGTTTGAGCAGAAAGCAGGCACCCTCTATGAAATGCTCCGTTCCAAAGAGCACGCCGAAGAAATAAACCGGGAGAAAATGACCCGGGGGGTGACGGTGCTGGAGCTTCGTCAGCAGGAAAAAATGCTGCATATGTATGAACGGGAAGCAGCCGTTCTTGAAGAAGCGGTGAGCAAGGCGCGCTGGATGATGCAGCGCGAAGAAAAAGCGATGCAGGAAGCATGGCGTGAAAACCGGAAGCTTGAGCTGATAAAAGAAAAAGAAGAAGCCAAACATATGGAAAAATTAAAGCGTAACGAGCGTATGGCCATGGATGACACAGCAGTACAAATGTATCTCCAAAAGCAGACGGTGCAGCATTATGGCTGAAAAAGAAAAGAAAAAAGGCAGTTTTTTTCAATGGTTTTTCATGCTGTTTCTTATCCCGCTTGTTTTCGCCATTGTTCTCTCAGTGGCTGTTATGTCCTTTATGGGGATAAATGTCACTCAGCTCGGCCAGGACGTAGTGAAATCGGTCACCGGCAGCGAGGAAAGTGCCGATGACGCCGGTGCTTCCAGTGAAGAGCTCGAAGCCAAGGAAGAGGAAATCGTCGAACTGCAGCAGCGGCTTGATGAACGGGAGCAGGAGCTTGAAAGCGTGGAAGAAGAGCTTGAGGAACTGACGCTCGAATCAGAAACAGAAGATAATAATGAAGAGGAAGAAAGCGGCGGGAATACTGGTTCAGCTCAGAAAATTTACAAGGAAATGAAGCCGGCCACTGCGGCAGCGGTGCTCGGGCAGCAGGAAACAGAAGTTATTGTCCAGCATTTGTACACGCTGCAGCCGGAGGAACAGGCCGCCATACTCGAAGAGATGGATGAGGAGCTTGCTGCTTCCGTTGTTTCGGGGATTGAAGGCCTCGACCTGGAACAGTAAAAGAAAGGAGGCCGCTATGGAGACAGCAATTACCGGCCGGTCGGCGTCGCCGGGCCAGGCCGCTGCGCTCGTACCCGCTCAGACAGGAGGTGGTCCGTCAGCATTTGCCGCTCTGTTTGCCGGTGCCGCCGCATTAACGGGCAAACAGCCGGTTATGGAAAAAGGGACGGAAAATGCCGGGGCTTCTGCTGAGCAGATAATGAAGGCCATCGAAGCAGATCCGGAAGCAATCAATGCGCTGATGGAAAAGCATCCCGAATTTGAGGAAGCCGTGATGTTTATCGCTGAGCTCGTACGTAACGAACAGGGCGGTGAAGGACCAGCGAAGAAAGAGACGCCCGAAGAAATGCCGATAGAAACGGAAAATATTTTCACAAAGCTTGCCGTTGTTCTTCATTCTCCGGACACAGAAGCAGCTGCAGGAACAGATGCTGCCGAAGGGGAGAAGCGGCTGGAACTCCCGTTTGGCGCGATTAAAGATGCGGATGGGAAAGCAGAGCTGCCGGTGCTCGAGCAGCTTGCAGCCCGGTTGAACGATCTTGCTCCCCGCGATCAGCAGGTGGTACAGGTGGCGGCAGAAAAGCTGCAGGAGGCCGCCGGATCGCTGCTCTCGAAAGCTCTGGAGGGGGAGGGAAAAAAACAGGCAGAAGAAGTATTTACAAGGCGTCTGAATGAACTGACTGCGCTTCTTTCAGAGGTTTTATCAGATAAAACAGGGAAAGTCCGTCCGGAAGCCGCTCTAGCAGCATCGGCAGTGGCTGCCGGAGCTCCGGTACAGGAAGACGTACTCGAGGCAAAGCAGGACAATGGTCAGCCGGCACGGCCGCTAGTGCAGAAGGAATTGTCCCCAGTGAAAAAGATTGACATCCTGTTTCCGGAAAAAACGCAGGAGTCCCGGCAACTGATTTCCTTTTTGAATCAGCAGGCCGACGCCAAAAGCAGCGCCGAGATGCGGCCGCAGTTACTTTCGCAGGCGCCAGCCGGGTGGATGAGCCCTGCCGCCGGGAAGGAAGCGGCGGCAGATACAGGCACCCAGATGGTAAAACAGGACCTTCAGCAGTGGCAGAAATACCTTGGTGGACGGCAGCAGTCAGACACCTGGGTGCCGAAAGCTCTTCAGCCGTCCGCTCTAGAAGCACCGGAAAAGCAGCTGACTGCGTTTGTCCAAAGTCTTTCGGCTCTGGTAAAAAAGCAGCCGCCGGCGTCTTCAACAGCAGAGGCGGATAACAACGAAGCGTTTATTAAGCAGCTTGAGCAGATTCTGCAGGTCATCCGAGGCGAAGCAGGAAAGGTTTCATCTCCTCCAGCACCAACAGCCGGTGCGGGAGAGCCTAGAGCGCTTCAGCCGAATGCGCCGCTTGTGATTCAGCTCCCGCCGGCGTCTGAAGGAAATCAGCGCCAGGCCGAATTTTTAAAGCAGTTTCAGCAGACGCTCGGGACGATGAACGCTGTCCAGCTAAAAAACGGGGCTTCCTATACGATTCGTCTCCACCCTGAGCATCTGGGCCGGATCGATGTGAAGCTCACGAAAATTGAAGGACAATGGACCGCCCAGCTGATTACAACCTCCAAAGGAGCACAGGAGCTCGTGGAAGGCAGCGTGCATCAGCTGAGACATTCCTTTCTGCAGCAGAATCTGCAGGTCGAACGTATCGAAGTAGCAGAGCACCCCGAGTTCTATAAAGAAGAAGAGCATAAAGAAGAACCTGAAGAAGAGCGGGAAGCGGTAAATACGCAGGAAGAGTCTTCAGAAGAGGAAGAACGCTCGTTTGAAGATATTTTACAGCAGCTTTCAGTCAACGAACGAATTTAAAGGAGGTGAACATACAGTGAGTATGATTACAGATAATATGCAGCTGAACAACGCTTCAAACAGCAAGTCGCCCTTTGCCGCTGAAAACAGCAACGGCAACATGGATAAGGACGATTTTTTAAAACTGCTTATCACCCAGCTGCAAAACCAGAACCCGCTTGAGCCGATGAACGACACTGAATACGTGTCGCAGATTGCCAACTTCAGTACGCTCGAGCAGATGAACAACATGAATAAATCCATGGAGCAGTCGACGCAGTTTATGGCGCAGGATGCCCTGATGCAGCTGAGCGGCCTGATCGGTCAGGACGTCACGTGGCAGTCGCTCGTAAACGCCAACACACCAAATGAGGATGTGCAGACGGGGCGCAACGAAATTATGTCGGTGAAAAAAGATACGCAGGGAAACATAATGGTCGAGCTTGACTCCGGCCGCTGGATTGACGGCAGGCAGGTGGTGAACATCGGAGAGGACGAGGCGGCTGCAAAGGGAAGCTGATACGAAGGAAGGAACAGCATGGATTATTCAAAGGTGTACAACTATGCCAGAATGCCGGTTCCGTCCAGTACAGCCAGCACCCCACGACCGGAAAAGCAGCAGGCTGGTTCATTTGCCTCGCTGCTGCAAAACGAGCTTACAGCTCCTGATGTCAAAATCAGCAAGCACGCTGCCAAACGAATGGAAGAAAGAAATGTTCATATTGGAAGCGCAGACTGGGAGCAGATGCAGGTGAAGCTGGATAAGGCAGCAGAAAAGGGTGTCAAGGAATCTGTTGTGGTGTTCCCGGAAGCGGCACTGGTCGTGAACGCAGAGAACCGGACCGTTATTACAGCAATGTCAAAGCAGGAAGCAGCAAACCACACGTTTACAAATATTGACGGCGTTATATTCATGTAAAAAGGCTTGACCGCAAGGAGGCCTGGGCTCCCGACAGACAGACGGGGCCCGCTTAAACCAAAGGAGGAATACGATGCTACGCTCTATGTATTCTGGAATTGCAGGAATGAAGAACTTTCAGCAGAAATTGGACGTTATCAGCAACAACATCGCAAACGTTAATACCCAGGGGTTCAAAAAAGGACGCCCGACATTTCAGGATATGATGAGCCAGCAGACCGGGGCAGCAGCCGGAGCTGATGGTGGCCGGGGCGGTATCAACGCGAAACAAATCGGTCTTGGAAGTGAGCTTGGGAGCATCGATACGGTGGACACGCAGGGCAGTCTGCAAAACACCGGCCGTGAACTCGATCTGGCTATTTCGGGTTCAGGATATTTTAAACTGGAAAATCCGCAGGGCGGCGAGAATTTATACACAAGATCAGGGAACTTTTATTTGGATAACGGAGGAAACATCGTGAATCCAGACGGTCATTATTTATTGGACGCTGGAGATGAAAGAATTAATATTGATCCCGATGCGCAAAGCTTTAGCATCGATGCTGCAGGTAATGTCAACGTAGTAGGCGCAGGCGGGGCAATTAACAACGAGGGTCAAATTGGCCTTGCAACGTTTAATAACCCGGGCGGTTTAGATAAAGAAGGAGGTAACGTGTACAGCGCATCCTTGAACTCCGGAGCCGCTGTTGATGCTGTTCCGGGCGAAGGCGGAGCGGGAGAAATTGTTTCCGGAGCGCTTGAAATGTCCAACGTTGACCTGTCGGAGGAGTTTACAGAAATGATCACGGCCCAGCGCGGATTCCAGGCGAACACGCGGGGTATTACGACAGCAGATGAAGTGCTGCAGGAGCTGCTGAACATCAAACGGTAACTAATGAATGAAATCGGGGGAGACAGGGGCGAAATGCTGCCCCTCAATTAAATATGATGGAACTGACAAAATTAAACGGACGCCCGTTTGTGCTGAACACTACATTGATTGAGCAGGTCGAAGCAGCGCCGGACACGACGATTACGCTGTTGAACGGCAACAAAATTGTTGTTCGGGAAAGTCTCAGTGAAGTGATGGATCGTGCCGAACGGTTTTACCGGCGGACATGGATGCCGGCCGGTCGAAAAGGGGAGAACGTCTGAGCTATGTTAAAAAGCAAAGCAGGAAAAATAATGATGATTATGCTTTTGACCCTTGTACTTATTGCCGGTGCGGCTGCTGCTGTGTATCAGTTTCTCGGCTCCTCTGGACAGGCAGAGGGCAGTGAAGAAGAAAAGGCAGAGGAATTAAGCGCTGAAGAACTGAGGGAGCTCACCTGGGACATGGACGAAATGACCACCAACCTTAAGGGCAACGACCGCTATATTAAAACGAGGTTCAGCCTGCAGGCCGATAATGAAAAAGCCCGGGAAGAACTCGAGCAGCGCGACTATCAGATTAACAACATAATTATCCATGAACTGGCTCAGCTCGAACCCGGAGACATCGAAGGTTCGGAAGGGACCACCGAAATGGAAGAACGAATCAGGGAAAAAGTGAATGAGGTTATGACTGAAGGGAAAGTACAGCGGGTCTATACGACCGAACGCGTCATTCAGTAACCCAGGCGCCGCCCGAGAGAAGAGAAAGGGAGGTGAAAACCTCTTGTCAGATGTACTATCCCAGCATGAAATAGATGCCCTTTTGTCCGGATTGTCCACCGGAGAAATGGACGGCGAGCAGTTAAAAAAAGAAGAAAACGAACGCAAGGTCCGTTCCTACGATTTTAAACGAGCCCTGCGCTTTTCCAAAGAACAGATCCGGGGCCTGTCGAGAATTCATGAAAACTTTGCCAGGATTCTTACCACGGCGCTTTCAGGACAGCTGCGATCCTTCGTGGATATCAGCGTAGCCTCTGTGGATCAGGTGCCCTACGACGAATTTATCCGCTCAATTCCCAAGATGACGCTGCTTAATGTGTTTGAAGCACCGCCGCTTGAAGGACGGATGCTCATGGAGGTCAACCCGCACGTCGGCTACGCCATGCTCGACCGGCTGCTTGGCGGCCAGGGGCAGAGCATGAATAAGGTTGAAAAGCTGACGGAAATTGAAACAAAGCTTTTAAGCTCCTTTATGCAGATGATTCTCGAATCCTTCCAGAGTGCCTGGGAATCAGTGCTGAGTATTGAAACCATCGGCTCCGAAATTGAGGTGAATCCGCAGTTTCTCCAGATGGTCTCTCCAAACGAAACCGTGGTGGTTATTTCTTTAACCACAACGATTGGAGAAACGTCGGGAATGATTAATCTGTGCCTGCCGCACATGGTGCTTGAAGAGATACTGCCCAAGCTTACCACCCACTACTGGATGCAGACGAAAGTAAAAGAGCGGGACCAGCAGGAAGTGGAGCATCTGAACGAGTGGCTGCTGCAAGGAAATGTTTCCCTGCAGGCAATCCTCGGCACTTCCTCTATCACCATCGAAGAGCTTTTACATATAGAGCGTGGAGACGTTTTAACGCTCAAGCAGCACATCGATGACCCGCTCGAGGTGCATATAGGCAGCAGAAAGAAATTCACGGCTCAGCCGGGGAAAAAGCGCAGCCATATGGCTGTACAGATATTAGAGAAGATAGAGGAGGGAGAAGAACAGCATGAGTAATGACGATATGCTTTCGCAGGACGAAATTAATGAGCTGCTGAAAAATGTCGGCGCAGACGATGATGACGACAGCGGCGCTTCCTCCGGGGAGAAGACGCCGGCCGAAGAAATTGCCTCTTCCACGGAAGATGAGGAACTCGATCATCTGCTTTCCACCGAGGAAAAGGACACGCTCGGTGAAATCGGCAATATCAGCTTCAGCAGCGCAGCCACTGCCCTGTCGAGCCTGCTGAACCAAAAAGTGAGCATCACTATACCAGGCGTAAAAGTGGTGTCGACTGAAATGGTGGAAAAGTCCTTTCCCCGTCCTCACGTAGCGGTAAATGTGGAATACACCGAAGGGTTCGAAGGCACAAACCTGTTTGTAATCAGCATGACGGACGCAAGCATTATTGCCAACCTGATGATGGGTGGCGACGGGCAGGTTGATGAGGCAGCTGATATTGATGAAATGCAGCAAAGCGCGGTCCAGGAAGCGATGAATCAGATGATGGGATCGGCATCTACATCGATGAGCACCATTTTTAACAAACGGGTGGATATTTCTCCACCGGGCGTCAATATTATGAACCTCGAAGAAGAAGAGTCGGCCCGCTACATCCCCGACGAAGATACTGTTGTACAGATCGCGTTTCGCATCCAGATAGGAGAGCTGATGGACTCCTACATTATGCAGCTCATCCCGCTTGGATTTGCGAAGAAAATGGTGGAGGAGCTGCTCGGGGCAAGCAACGAAGCTCCGCAGCCCGAACCGAAGCAGCAGGCTGCCCCGGAGCCTTCCGGACGGCAGGAAGCCGAGCCGCAGACAACTCGCGACCAGGAGCCGAAAGCATCTCCGACAGTAAGCGGAGCCGCCTTTTCCGAGCTTGAGGAGCCCGCGCACAGATATAATGACGGCGGCGGGAACCTGGATATGCTGATGGATATATCGCTTGATGTAACGGTGGAGCTTGGCAGATCGCGGCAGCCGATCAAGGATATTTTGTCGCTGTCCCAGGGCTCGGTAGTCGAGCTTGATAAGCTTGCCGGTGAACCTGTCGATGTACTGGTGAACCAAAAGCCGGTAGCTAAAGGGGAAGTAGTTGTCATCGATGAAAATTTTGGCGTACGCATTACGGAAATACTCAGTCCGAGAGAACGGGTTGCGCAATTAAAATAACGACAAACAGGGAGTGGAAAACATGGGATATTCAGTTTTAGTAGTAGACGATGCCGCGTTCATGCGGATGATGATTAAAGATATTCTGGAAAAAAACGGGTTTAACGTAGTAGGAGAAGCAAAGGATGGAAACGAGGCAGTGGAAAAATTCCAGGAAACGTCGCCGGATCTGGTGACGCTTGATATTACGATGCCTGATAAAGACGGGATTGAAGCACTGAAGGAAATCAAGGCGGCGGACCCGAACGCCAAGGTGATCATGTGTTCAGCCATGGGCCAGCAGTCAATGGTAATTGATGCGATTCAGGCGGGAGCTAAAGATTTCATCGTAAAGCCGTTTCAGGCAGATCGTGTAATTGAAGCAATTAATAAAACGTTAGGCTGATGGCCTGCCGCGGGGGAAGAAAATGAACTGGAAATACGCAGTAATCATAGTTGTGATGATGACAGTAATTATTCTGGCGGGCGCTGATACAGCGCTTGCCAGCACTACTGTTAACGAGTCCCTGAATCCGAAGGAAAACCAGGAGGACCCGTCAGCTGGAAGTGAAGAAGCACCGGCAGCGATGGATAACGGCAATCTTTGGCTGAACTTTGTAAAAATGATTGGAGCGCTTGCGGTTGTTCTCGGGCTGCTGTTCTGGCTGCTGAAATTTATCAACAAAAAAACAAGCAAATACCAGTCGACCCGCTCGCTTCAAAGCATTGGCGGTATTGGGCTTGGGCAGAATAAATCGATTCAGGTCGTTAAAGTTGGGGATAAAATGCTTGTGGTCGGAGTGGGGGATACGATTTCGCTGCTTCAGGAAATTGAGGATAAAGAGGAACAGGAGCGGATTACCGCCCAGGAACAGAATACATATACAGGTGTCCCGTCCTTGCTGGAAAAGTGGAAAACAAGCGGGAGAACAGAGGAAAAAAGCGGCCAGTCCTTTCAGTCGGTGCTCGAAGAACGGCTGAAAACAGCACGCGGGGCAAAGCATCCGGAGGCGCCAGATAACCGGACGGAAGTGAAGGAGGAACGGTGATGATTATTAGTGCTCTTCCTGCACTTGATTTCAGCGGGCTGCTCGAGGGCGGCGGAGAAGGAGCTGCGACATCGGTACAACTTGTGCTGCTGCTTACTGTTTTGTCTCTAGCTCCCGGTATACTAGTGCTGATGACCTGCTTTACCAGAATCGTGATCGTACTGAGCTTTGTGCGGATGGGTCTTGCCACGCAGCAGACACCGCCAAATCAGGTGCTTATCGGCCTCGTCTTATTTTTAACCTTCTTTATCATGGCACCAACGCTTTCGGAAGTGAACGAGCAGGCGTTCAGCCCCCTGATGGCAGGAGAAATTGATCAAAATGAAGCGCTGACAGAAGCTGTTGGCCCGATGAAGGAATTTATGTCCCGCTACACACGGGAAAAAGACCTGGCGCTATTTATGGATTATGCAGGCGAAGAGCGTCCGGAGTCGGTCGAAGACATTCCGCTTACATCGCTCGTGCCGGCGTTTGCCATCAGCGAGCTGAAAACAGCTTTCCAGATGGGTTTTCTCATTTTTGTACCTTTTCTTGTTATTGACATGATTGTGGCAAGCGTACTGATGAGCATGGGGATGATGATGCTTCCGCCTGTCATGATTAGTCTGCCGTTTAAAATTTTACTGTTTGTGCTCGTGGACGGCTGGTATCTGATCGTAGAGTCGCTGCTCCTCAGCTACACCTAGCCGGAATGAAGAAAGGAAGAAATGTATGTCAGCAGAACAGGTAATGCAGATCGCACAACAGGGAATATGGATGGTGTTTTTAATCGCGGGGCCGCTGCTTGTTATTGCGCTCGTACTCGGCTTTGGGGTCGCCATATTTCAGGCGACAACCCAGATTCAGGAGCAGACGCTCGCATTTATACCAAAGATTCTTGGCGTTTTGGCCGCCATGCTCGTGCTCGGCCCGTGGATGCTGACACAGCTGGTGGAGTACACGAGAAACCTGTGGTATCACGCGCAGCAGTTCATCGGATGAACAGACGATGGAAGCAATAATAGAGCAGCTCCCGGCTTTTTCCCTGGTGCTTGTGCGAGTGCTCGCTTTCTTTACGACGATGCCTCTTTTCTCTTATCGGACTATTCCGAATCAATTTAAAGTAGGTTTGGCATTTTTTCTCGCCCTGGCTATTTTCCCGGCACTGGATGCCCCGCTGATGACGGTGGACGGCGAGTATATACTGCTTCTGCTAAAGGAGGTTATGCTCGGGCTTGCGATCGGGCTTATCGCAACGATTATGCTGTACGCGGTGCAGACCGCCGGGATGTTTCTCGATATCTCCCTCGGTTTTTTGATGGCGAATGTGGTGGATCCGCAGACGGGCGCGCAGAGCCCGCTGTTCGGCGGATACTTTTACGCCTTTGCGCTGTTGTTGCTTTTGGCAGTGAACGGCCACCATCTGCTGCTGGATGGCATTTACTACAGCTACAGCTTTGTGCCGATTGACCAGACGGGACTTGCGTTCGGCGATGAAGCGGTCGTCACGCACGTGGCGGAAGCGTTTAACCAGATGTTTATTCTTGCTTTTCAGCTGGCATTTCCGATCGTCGGTTCGCTCTTTCTCGTTGATCTTGCTTTAGGGATTATGGCAAGAGCAGTTCCGCAGATGAACGTGTTCGTCGTCGGGCTGCCGCTGAAAATTGCAGCAGGTTTGCCGCTGCTTGTGGTGGCAATCCCGGGGATGTTTCTGGCCATCCAGTACTTGTATGAAGATATGTTTCACGTCTCGCGCGGACTGCTTGAGCTTTTAGGGGAGGGACAGGAATGAAGTGGACACTTGATCTGCAGTTTTTTTCACAGGAAAAAACAGAGGAGGCCACTCCTAAAAAGCGCCGGGACACGAGACAGAAGGGCCAGGTGCCCAAAAGCAACGATGTAAATACGGCAGTCATCCTGTTTTTAGTTTTTGCGCTCTTCTACATGTACGGCGGCACCATTTTCAATCACTTACAGGCGTTAATGACGCATACATACATAGAATACATGCAGTGGGAAATTACAAAAGCGAGTGTACCGGCAATGCTGCAGGAAATTACGATCCAGTCCGTAATCATTATTCTGCCGGTGATGCTCGTGGCCATGGTGGCGGGTGTTGCCGCATCTCTCACGCAGGTAGGGTTTTTGTTTACAGGCGAGCCGATCAAAATGAAGCTGGAAAAGATCAACCCGCTCAGTGGCATCAAGCGGATTTTTTCGGCCCGGGCGCTCGTGGAGCTCGCCAAGGCACTCTTGAAAATTACGCTCGTCGGCGGTGTCGTTTTTGCGATTCTCTGGCTGGCGCTCGACCGGCTGCTGTTTTTATCACAAAAGGATGTCGGGGACGGCTTTATGGAAATTGCCCGCCTGACCGGGCTCATGGGACTGATCGGGAGCCTGCTGCTGCTCGTGCTTTCGCTGCCGGACTATATTTATCAAAAGCATGACCATGAAAAGCAGATCCGCATGTCCAAGCACGACGTAAAGCAGGAAATGAAAAACATGGAGGGCGATCCGCTCATCCGCGGTAAACGAAAGCAGAAGCAGCAGGAAATGGCGATGGGGCGAATGATGGAGGAAGTGCCTAAAGCAGACGTTGTTATTACGAACCCGACGCACTTTGCGGTGGCACTCCGCTATGAAGAAGGAGCGATGGGTGCGCCGAAGGTGATTGCCAAAGGGGCCGACCATCTGGCCCGGAAAATTAAAGAAAAAGCAGGCGAACATTCGATCCCGATGGTGGAAAACAAGCCGCTCGCCCGCGCACTGTACGCCCAGTCCGACATTGATGATGAAATACCTGAAGATTTATTCAAAGCCGTGGCCGAGGTGCTTGCCTACGTGTACCGCATCAAAAGGAAAAACGGCTAGAAAAGGAGCAACGTTATGGGATTTAGAGAACTATCAGTGCTGCTGGGCGTTATATTGATTGTCATTATGCTGATCATCCCGCTGCCGACATTTATTTTAGACGTTTTAATTATGGCCAATATTTCACTGGCGCTTCTGGTTATTCTCGTGGCAATGAACACAAAGGAGCCGCTTGAATTCAGTATCTTTCCCACATTGCTGCTGCTTGTGACGTTGTTCCGGCTCGGGCTGAACGTTTCGACGACCCGTTCCATCTTAAGCAACGCCGAAGCAGGCAACGTTATCGAAACGTTCGGAAGCTTTGTGGTACAGGGCAGTGCCTTTGTCGGCCTGGTGGTTTTTGTGATTCTTGTAGTGATTCAATTTGTCGTTATCGTTAAAGGGGCGGAACGGGTGTCAGAGGTCGGGGCCCGCTTTACCCTCGACGCGATGCCGGGGAAGCAGATGAGCATCGATGCCGATCTGAATGCGGGAGTTATTTCCGAACAGCAGGCCAAAGCGCGCCGGGAGAAAATCGAACAGGAAGCGGACTTTTACGGTTCGATGGACGGGGCGAGCAAGTTTGTAAAAGGGGACGCCATCGCAGGGATTGTTATTGTCATTATTAACGTTATTTTTGGCCTTGTGATCGGCATGACCGAACACGGTATGGATATCGGCACCGCTGCGAACACCTTTACGCTCCTTACCGTCGGGGACGGTCTGGTCAGTCAGATCCCTGCGCTGCTTATTTCTACAGCAACCGGTATTGTCGTGACGCGGGCAGCGTCGGAGGGTAACCTCGGCCATGATATTACGAAGCAGCTGTTTGCTTTTCCGCCGATGCTGTTTGTGGCAGCAGGCGCCATCTTTTTACTGGGCGTATTCACGCCGATTAACTTCTTCTTAACCACCTGCATTGCCGGAGCAATGGCTGCCATTGGGTTTACCATCAGGCAGACGGTGCTGCAGGAGGAGCAGGCAGCGGTGCATGAAACCGAAGAAGCGCAGGAGGAGGATCTGCGTTCGCAGGACAGCGTCATGCAGCTGCTGGACGTAGACCCGATTGAGTTTGAATTCGGCTATAACCTCATTCCTCTTGCAGATGCCAAGCAGGGAGGCGACCTGCTTGACCGGGTCGTGATGATCCGGCGCCAGCTGGCGCTTGAGCTTGGGATGATCGTGCCGGTCATACGGATTCGTGACAATATCCAGCTGCAGCCGGGAGAGTACGTTGTACGCATGCGCGGCAGCGAAATCGCCCGGGGCGAGCTGTATATGGATCATTACATGGCGATGGGCACCGGAGCTGAAGAACCGATCGACGGCATCGAAACGACAGAGCCGGCATTCGGACTTCCCGCCCTCTGGATTCCGGAGGAAGAGCGCGATATTGCTGAAGACGCAGGCTACACGGTGGTGGATCCGCCGTCGGTCGTAAGCACGCATCTAACCGAAGTCATTAAAACGCACGCCCATGAACTGCTCGGCCGCGAGGAAACAAAGCAGCTGATCGATCATCTGAAGGAAACGTATCCGACGCTTGTCGAAGAAGTAACGCCTTCAACGCTTACGATTGGGGATGTGCAGAAGGTACTGGCCAAGCTGCTCCGGGAAGGGGTATCCATCCGGAATATGCCGACTATTTTTGAAGCACTGGCGGAATACGGCACGATGACCAGGGACATGGAGATTGTGACGGAGTATGTACGGCAGGCCCTGTCGAGACAGATATCGAAGCAGTATGCGGACGGAGAAGAGCTGCTGCAGGTTGTCACACTCAGCGGCGGCATTGAAAAGAAAATTGCCGATGCCCTGCAGCAGACCGAAAGCGGTAATTATCTGGCGATGGATCCAAACGAGTCCCAGCGGGTGGTTCAGCGTATCGGCGCAGAAGCCGAGCAGCTGATGAATATCGGGAAAACACCGGTCATTCTCTGTTCCCCTGCTGTGCGCATGCATGTGCGCCAGCTGATTGAGAGATTCTTCCCGCAGATGCCGGTATTATCCTATAACGAACTGGAGCCTTCCATAGAAATCCAAAGCGTCGGGGTGGTGAATAATGAATGAGAATGAAAAAAATTACAGCGGATTCGATGCCGGAAGCGGTAGCGAAAGTGCGGAAGGACTTTGGGGATGAAGCGGTCATTCTGCATTCGAGACCGGTGAAAATCAGAAGGTGGTTTGGACTTAAATCCGTGAACAAGCTCGAAGTTTACGCAGGTATCGATGACGCCCCGCCCCGAAAAAAAGAGCGCACGCCTCCGGCAGACGCCGTAAAGCCGGCCGCGCCGAAAGAGGCTAAGGCTGTGCAGGCGCCGGAACAAGCGCCGGGAGTGCTTCCGGCTTCAGCGCCGGCTCCTTTTCAGGCCGTATCCGCCGCCCTAAAGGCACAGGAGGTAAACGAACGGGTGGAAGAAGAGCTGATGAACCGGTTTATGGAGAAATGGTACGCAGAAAAGGCCAGCAGGCCGAAAGCGACCGTGCTCGAAGCCTGCATAGAAGAGTGGCTGGAGGACAGGCACCCCCGCGTGGAAGCAAAGCCGTTCCGGATGATCCAGCTGGTCGGCCAGACCGGCGTCGGAAAAACGACGACGCTTGCTAAGCTCGGCGCCCGGGAAATGCTCCGCAGAAAAAAGTCCATTGCCTTTTTTACGACAGACACCTTCCGCATGGGAGCAGTCGAACAGCTGAATACGTACGCCTCCATCATGGAAGCGCCGGTGCATGTTATTTACGACCAGGCAGATTACAGGGAAGCAGTAGCACGGTCCGGGGAGCATGATTATGTGTTCATTGATTCAGCAGGAAGAAATTTTCTGCATGAACAGACGGTGGAAGACGCGCAGCGGCTGCTGCCGGAGGGGGAGCCGATTAAAACCGTGCTCGTGCTGTCCCTGACGGCTAAATACAAGGACATGAAGGAAGTCGCTGAAAAATTTCTTCCCTATATATCAAACGAAGTTATTATCACGAAAACAGACGAAACCACATCGTTTGGAGCGCTTCTGAATATTATTGATGAATTTTCGCTCCGCGTGGCATTTGTCACTACGGGTCAGGAAGTGCCGGAGGACATTGAGCCTGCGGACAACAAATGGCTCGCAGCAAAAATAGCAGGGGGGACACTCGGTGAAAAATGATCAGGCTGAAAGCCTGCGCGCTCAGATGCAGAAACGGGGCCGCAGGCAGACGAGAGTGTTGTCGGTCGTAAGCGGAAAAGGGGGCGTCGGTAAATCCAATGTCTCCCTGAACGTGGCCATTTCCCTGGCAGAAGCCGGCGCAGAGGTGCTGTTGATTGATATGGACACCGGCATGGCCAACCTTGATATTCTGCTCGGGTATACGCCTCTTCTACCGTTTCAGGAAATGTTTACGGAAAATAAAAGTATTTTTGAATTGATTCAGTCCGGCCCCTCCGGTGTTCAGTGGATTGCGGGAGGCTCGGGCCTTTCCGGTGTCTTTCATATGGAGGAGGAGCATAAGCAGCGTTTTTACGAACAGCTGCAGCTGCTGGAAGGCGAATTTGATTTTATTATTTTTGATATGGGGGCAGGGCTGAACGAAAACCATATGCACCTGATTACGACGACCGAACGCGGAATTCTTGTGACAACCCCGGAGCCGACGGCGCTCATGGATGGCTACGCCATGATGAAATACATCCGCTCCCACAAAAGCGATTTTCCATTTGCGGCTGTCATTAACCGGGTGGAGCAGAAAAAAGACGGCCGGGCAGCCGCACAGAAATTAATAACTGTGAGTGAACGTTTTCTCGGCATGCAGCTCGCACTGCTGCCCATGGTGCCAAATGATCCTAAAGTAAGCAGGGCAGTCATGGAGCAGACACCGCTTGTCATTGCGTATCCTAACAGCCGTGCGGCCCAGAGCATGAAGCAGATTGCAGCAGGACTGTGGAAAAAAGAACAGCCTGCAGAAACGGACGGTGCGCCGTTCCGGCATTTTATTACAGGGATGAAGCAGCGGTTGTTCGCTTCCGCCCGCACGTAGAACGGAGCCTGAGTATATGAACATTCAATCCCCCGGGAAACCGGGACGCTGGGATCTGCTGGTAATCGGAACGTCCACAGGCGGGCCCGCAGCCTTGCATGAGCTTTTCCGTTCGATGCCGGAGACGGTCGAACTGCCGATTCTGATTGTGCAGCATATGCCGCCCGGGTTCACCAGGTCGCTTGCCGACAGGCTGAACCGCGACTACAGCTGGAGTGTAAAAGAAGCCGAAGACAGCGAAGCACTGCAGAAAGGAACCGTTTATATTGCTCCCGGAGGCCGGCAGCTTGAAGTCCGGCAAAAAGGAGGCCGGCTGGTAACAGCAGTTAGTGAAAGCAAAACGGGCGACCGTTATCATCCGTCGGTGGACATCCTGTTTGCTTCTATTGCCGAATTAGGAGGTCTGCGTGTGCTCGCTGTTATTTTAACCGGAATGGGTAATGATGGTACATACGGGTTACAAAAGCTAAAAGCGGCGACGGCACTATATGCTGTTGCCGAATCAGAAGAAACAGCCGTTGTCTACGGGATGCCCCGGGCAGCGGCCCAGGCCGGCCTCATTGATGAAATCCTCCCGCTTCATGCGATTGGAGAGCGGATCGGGCGGCTGGTACAAACTACTGCATATGAAGGAGAGATGAAATGATGGGCGCACGAGACGTAGATCTCGATATATTAAAAGAAGTTGGAACCATCGGGGGCGGTAATGCTGCTACGGCACTGTCCTCCCTCCTGAAAACGACAGTCTAGATCAGCGTCCCTTCAGTGCAGATGGTACCGTTTCCGGAGCTGCTTGAAGCAGCGGGAGGGGAAGAAAAAGTAGCGGCGGTTACATTTCTCCGTATCGCGGGCCACATCAGCGGCAGCATATTTTTTGTGCTCGAACCGGAGGAGATGCAGGCAGTGGGAAGGTCGCTTGTGCAAAGCTGGAATCTTCCGTACACGCCGGAAAATGAGCAGGAGCTGCTTGAGTCGGCAGTGTGCGAATTAACAAATATTCTGGCAGGCTCTTATCTATCGGCACTCTCCGATTTCACCGGACTTTATATGATGCCGACAGTCCCCTCGTCTGCGGTGGATATGATTGGAGCGCTTTTGAGCGAGGGGCTTATCGAAGCGGGCCTTGAAGGGGACGAAGCGATCATGATCGATACGAACATGACAAAAGGAGAAAATCACTCGCAGATGGCCGGCCGGTTTTTTATGATCCCGGATGCCCACTCGCTTCCGAAAATTTTTGCCTCTCTCGGAGTACAGGAGGACGGGGAATGAAAAACACGGAAATTAAACAAGCGAAGATAAAAGTGGCAATGGCGGATATGCAGTGGGGAGAGGGCGGCGATACTCTCACTACGAGCGGACTTGGCTCCTGTGTAGGTATAGTCATTTATTCGCTCCGCCACCAGTATGCCTGCCTGATCCATGCAATGCTTCCGTCATCCTCCATGGCAAGAGAAGGCCAGCATATTAACGAAGCGAAGTACACCGATGCGGCTTTACAAAAAGCATTTGCCGTCTTTGAGGGACGGCGTATTCCAATTGCTTCGCTCGAAGCAAAGCTTGCCGGGGGAGCAAGAATGTTTCAGTTTCAGACCGATCATCTGCATATTGGAAAACGAAATGTCGAAGCAGCAAAAGAAATGCTTGCCGGGCGGTCTGTGCCGCTTAAAGCAGAGGAAACAGGCGGTCACATTGGCAGAACGATAGAGTTTGACGTGGCCACAGGAGATCTCCGGATCAAGCCGACCGGAGGAGAACCAATAATAATATGAACAGGGGGAAATGACATGAGTAGATCGACAGCGCATGCTCATCAGGAGATTTGGGAGAAATGGCTGGATAATTATGACAACACGGCGGCCGACCAACTAGTCGACATTTATATGCCCCTTGTTCATTATCACGTTCAGCGCATCGCAGCGACGCTTCCGAAAAATGTGAACCGGGAGGATCTTGTGAGTCACGGGCTGATGGGCCTGTACGATGCGATGAAAAAATTCGACCTGTCGAGGGATTTGAAATTTGATACATACGCCTCGTTCCGGATCCGCGGAGCGATTATTGACGGCCTCCGGCAGGAAGACTGGATGCCGCGTTCCCTCCGGGAAAAAACGAAGAAAATTGAAGAAACAGCTGAATGGCTCGAACAGAAAAAGGGACGGTTTGTCTCGGACCAGGAGATTGGCGAAGAGCTGGATATGAAGTCCTCGGAAGTATCAAAGGTGATTGCCGAAAACTATTTCGTGCATATGCTTTCCATGGATGAGGCGACGCCGGGCGGCGAGCGTGATGAAACGTACCGCGGGGCCATTGTAGATCACAACGCCCCGTCCCCGGAGGAAATGCTTACCGATCAGGCCTCCCTGCACGAGCTCGGCGAAGCAATAGCTAATCTGCCGGAGAAGGAGCAGAAGGTTGTTTCTCTTTTTTACCTGGAGGAAATGACGTTAACCGAAATCGGTCATATTTTGTCCCTGTCCACATCAAGAATTTCACAAATTCATTCCAAAGCACTCTTCCGGCTGCGCCAGTATTTGAAACAGGCGGAGGAAAGAACGTAAGAAAGGAGAAGGCCCATGTCTCTGATATTCAGTCTGCTCGCCCTGATGGCCGTTGGAGCTTTATGGATAAAGCACCAATTCATTGTGCGTGAGCTGCAGGCGGTAAAAAACGATAAGAAGGAAATCGAGCAGCTTTTAATCTACTACACTGATGAAATGAAACGCGACAACGAACGTCTCCGCGCCGAGTGGGAGGGCGGGGAGCGTCCAGCTGAAGAAGCGGAAACAGCTGAACCGGTACCGGAGATGGAGGAAGCGGCGCCGAAGGAATCGATGATGAACCGTGTTACAATGTTATACAAAGATGGCTGGAAGGAAAAGGATATCGCGAAGACGCTGTCGATCGGCCAGCGCGAGGTTCATCTGTTTTTGCAGATGCAGGAAAAATAAGCTTTAACATTGCGTCCTGCAGACACGTATGGTATATTACGTGTTGGTGTTAAAAACACACGCAACAGCTGATTTGTACAGAGGTGCTTTCCGTTTGGAAAGTTTTGTACAGATATGACGCTTGCGGTGGAAAAAACCTAAGGAGGAATTATTTTATGGCTGTTATTTCTATGAAACAGTTGCTTGAAGCAGGGGTGCACTTCGGTCACCAGACTCGTCGCTGGAACCCTAAAATGAGCCGTTATATTTTCACGGAGCGTAATGGTATTTATATCATTGACCTTCAAAAAACGGTACGTAAAGTGGAAGAAGCGTACAAATACGTACGCAGCATTGCAGAAGAGGGAGGCAAAATCCTTTTCGTCGGAACGAAAAAACAGGCGCAGGACTCTGTTCGCGATGAAGCGATCCGTTCGAACATGTACTACATTAACCAGCGTTGGTTAGGCGGTACGTTAACGAACTTCGCAACGATCCGCAAACGGATTGCCCGCTTGAAAGACCTTGAAAAAATGGAAGAAGACGGTACCTTTGACATTCTTCCGAAAAAAGAAGTTATGCTGTTAAACAAAGAAAAAGACCGTCTCGAAAAAGTACTTGGCGGCATTAAAGATATGAACAAGCTTCCGGATGCCCTGTTTATCATCGATCCGCGCAAAGAGCGCATCGCAGTGGCAGAAGCTCACAAATTGAACATTCCGATCATCTCGATTGTGGACACTAACTGTGATCCGGACGAGATCGACAAGCTGATCCCGGGTAACGACGACGCTATCCGTGCCGTTCGTCTCCTTACAGGAAAAATGGCCGATGCTGTTATCGAAGCAACCCAGGGCGCAGAAGAAAAAGCACGTGAGCAGGCAGCTGCCCAGGAAAAAGAACAGGAAGCAGCCGCAGCGGAAGAAGAAGGAAACACAGAAGAAGAGAGCGTTTCAAACCAGTAAGCTCTCTGCATAAATATAACGGGCCCAGGCCTGACGCGAAGGGTGGTAAAAGGGAAAAACCCTTTATCACCCTTTTTCTTGAAAAATAGCGCTTAAGCGTTTATGCATGGAAAAATCGAAGGAGGAATTTAAATGGCTGTAACAGCAAGCATGGTAAAAGAACTGCGTGAAAAAACAGGTGCAGGTATGATGGACTGCAAAAAAGCACTCAACGAAACAGACGGTAACATGGAAGAAGCGGTCAACTACCTGCGCGAAAAAGGTATTTCCAAAGCAGCGAAAAAATCTGACCGTGTAGCAGCAGAAGGCCTTACGTACGCAACGTACGAAGGAAACAAAGCAGTGATCGTGGAAGTGAACGCTGAAACAGATTTCGTTGCGAAAAACGAATTGTTTAAGCAGCTCGTCGCGGACGTTTCCACGTACCTGCTGAATGAACAGCCGGCTGACGTTGACGCGGCACTTGCCGGAGAAATCGAAAGCGGAGTAACGCTCGAGCGTTATATTAACGACCAGATCGCACGTATCGGGGAGAAAATTTCCCTGCGCCGTTTTCTGCTTGCAGAGAAAAACGACGGTGACGCATTCGGCGCTTATCTTCACATGGGCGGACGCATCGGCGTGCTGACGGTTCTTGAAAACACAGAAGACAGCGATCTTGCCAAAGACGTTGCGATGCACGTAGCGGCTATCAGCCCGAAATACGTTTCCCGCGAAGACGTTCCGAAGGAAGAAGCGGACAGTGAGCGTGAACTGTTGAAGCAGCAGGCGCTGAACGAAGGCAAGCCGGAAAACATCGTTGAGAAAATGGTGGAAGGCCGTATTGGCAAGTACTTTGAACAAATCTGCCTGCTCGATCAGGAATTTGTAAAGGATACTGACCAAAAAGTAGGCGACTACCTGAAAAGCAAGGGCGCTTCCGTGCGCACATTTGTCCGCTATGAAGTAGGCGAAGGCATGGAAAAACGCGACGAAAACTTTGCAGACGAAGTGATGAACCAGGTGAAGAAATAAATCGGCAGTATGGGAGAGTCCATATCGAATCCTCTAGGGTCCGTAGGCTCTCCTTTTTTCTGAAAGCAAAATCAGGGCAGAAGCCGCAGCGCTTCTGCGATACATAATATAAAGGCGGGGTTCATGACGATGGAGAGATACAATCGCGTTGTGTTGAAGTTGAGCGGAGAAGCATTAGCAGGCCAGCAGGGCTACGGTATTGATCCGGAAGTCATTCAGTCTATTGCTTCTCAAATTGGTGAGATAGTAGAATTGGGAACAGAGGTAGTGATTGTCGTCGGTGGGGGAAACATATGGAGAGGCATGGCCGGAAGCTCGAAAGGGATGGACCGGGCTACTGCTGACTATATGGGCATGCTCGCCACAGTCATGAATTCGCTTGCGCTCCAGGACAGCCTTGAAGACATTGAGATCCCTACAAGAGTGCAGACATCTATAGAAATGAGACAGGTGGCCGAGCCGTACATCCGCCGCAAGGCCATCCGCCATTTAGAGAAAAAACGGGTAGTCATTTTCGCGGCTGGGACCGGGAATCCGTACTTTTCGACCGATACGACTGCCGCACTTCGGGCTGCAGAGATCGAAGCAGACATCATCTTAATGGCTAAAAACAAAGTGGACGGGGTATATGACTCAGACCCATCCGCAAATGCGGACGCTAAAAAGTACCAGTCGCTCACTTATCTGGACATTTTAAATCATGACCTGAAAGTGATGGATTCGACGGCATCGACGCTTTGTATGGACAACAACATCCCGCTTCTCGTATTTTCGATTATGGAAGAAGGAAACATCAAGAAAGCAGTAATGGGAGAAGACATTGGAACAATTATAAGGAGGAACAATGATGGCTCATGATATAAAAGCAACAGAAGAAAAGATGAAAAAATCAGTGGAGTCTTTAAGCCGCGAGCTTGCCACACTGCGTACAGGAAGAGCGAACGCTTCCATGCTCGACCGGGTCGTAGTTGATTACTACGGTGCCGAGGTGCCGCTTCAGCAGCTTGCAACAATTACAGTGCCAGAAGGGCGTCTGCTTGTTGTGACACCGTTTGACAAAAGCTCCATCAAGGACGTGGAAAAAGGGATCCAGAAGGCAGAGCTCGGCCTGAATCCGAGTAACGACGGCGAAGTAATCCGCATTCCGATTCCGGCGATGACAGAGGACCGCCGCAAGGAAATGACCAAGCTGATTAACAAGTACGCGGAAGAAGCACGGGTGGCTATCCGCAACATTCGCCGCGATGCCAACGATACGCTGAAAAAAGATGAAAAAAATAATGAAATCACCGAAGATGATTTGAAGCGTGAGCAGGAGCAGGTGCAAAAAGCAACTGACAAATACATCGGCCAGGTGGACCAGGCAGCGGAGCAAAAAGAAAAAGAAGTTATGGAAGTTTGATGCGAATCGAGTTACAATAGGAACAGACTGGAACCCTCTGCACTCAAGAGGGTTTTTTTGTAAGAACAAAACCGGCAGGAGTCATATGCACTGCCGGGGAGAAAACATAAACAGATATACTGCTTTCCGTTCTTCAACAATGCTGAGGCAGGAACGGTTTTTATATGGAATTGATTGAACACGCGCCATATAAAACAGACAAAGGGGAAAAGGCTGGTGCCCTCGTTATGAACGATCGACTATTTAATCAAATAAATCCATGGGCGGAGGCGAACGCCACGGCAGTGAAGGTGAATACGCCTGCCCATGTGGCTATTATTATGGATGGTAACGGCCGGTGGGCAAAAAAAAGGGGCCTGCCCCGTGTAGCCGGCCACCGCGAAGGTATGAAGGCGATCACGAAGGTCGTGGAAAAAGCGCACGAGCTCGGGATAAAGTATTTAACGCTCTACGCTTTTTCCACCGAAAACTGGAAGCGGCCGAAATCAGAGGTGAATTTTCTAATGCAGCTGCCGGAGCGGTTTTTGGCCAAGGAACTGCCCAAGCTGATGAAAAACAATGTACAGGTGCGGATGATGGGGGATGCGGACAAGCTGCCGGACCATACGCTGCAGGCTGTACAGGAGGCTGTGGATGCCACAGCTGAAAACACCGGCATTGTTTTAAACTTTGCCCTTAACTACGGCGGGCGGCACGAGCTCGTCCATGTCGTGCAGGAGCTCGCCCGGGACGTGGAAGAGGGGCGGATGAAGGCAGAGGCCATCGATGAAGAATTAATCACCAACCGGCTGTATACGAACCAGATCCCGGACCCTGACCTGCTGATTCGTACAAGCGGCGAAATCCGGCTGAGTAATTTTATGCTGTGGCAGTTAGCTTATGCGGAGTTTTGGTTCACCGAAACGCTCTGGCCGGACTTTAATGAAGACGGCCTGGCCGAGGCTGTCATAGAATATCAGCAGAGAAAACGCAGGTACGGGGGCGTTTAACGACTGAAGGGGAGGTCTTGTATGGGATTGCGGGCGATGACCGGTCTTATCGGGGCAGTACTCGTCTTGGCGATTGTATTTGTGGGCCGCGAATGGTTTACTCTTTTGATTGCTTTGCTTGCTTCTGTCGCCATGTTTGAAATAATGCGCATGAAACGGATCCCGCTGCTGTCCTTCCGGGGTTTAATCAGCATGGGCTTTATGTGGATACTGCTCGTGCCCACAGAATGGCTGAACTTTCCGTTTTTGCAGCATATAACGAAAACAGAGATTTTTTTAACGATGATTCTGGGACTGCTTGCATTAACAGTAGTTACTAAAAACTCCTTCACCTTTGATGAAGCAGGATTCGTCATTTTATCCTCTGTGTACATAGGATACGGGTTTCACAGTTTAATTATGATCCGCCAGCTGCCGGACATCGGCCTTGCCGTTGTCATTCTGATTTTATTTTTAATCTGGGCAACCGATTCCGGAGCATACTTTATTGGAAAGAATTTCGGGCGTCACCGGCCCTGGCCGGAGATCAGTCCGAAAAAAACGATCGAGGGATTTGTCGGGGGGCTTGTCGCGGCATTTATTGTCGGCTTCATCTTCGAGGCAGTGTACCCGGTATTTGAGTCCTACCTGATAATGAGCGCTTTTATCGTAGTGACATCCATCTTCGGCCAACTCGGGGACCTGGTGGAATCAGCGCTGAAACGGCACTACGCTGTCAAGGATTCCGGTAATATTCTTCCCGGTCACGGCGGTATTTTGGACCGGTTCGACAGCCTGATTTTCGTTATGCCCCTGCTTCATTTTTTCTATTTTTTCGGTTAATGCCTCAGACGCAGGCTGCCAACCTAAAGGAGTTTAAACCATGAAACGAATAGCATTGCTTGGGTCCACCGGATCCATCGGTACACAGACGCTCGACGTTGTTCGTCTGCATCCGGAACGGTTCCGGATAACGGCTATTGCTGCCGGCAGAAACGTGGATCTCGTACGAAAGCAGATTGAAGAATTTTCACCTGAAATTGCGGCGGTCCATACAAAGGAAGATGCCGAAACGCTTCAGGCGGAATACGGCGGGCGCATGCGCATCGTCTGGGGCCACGATGGCCTCATGGAAATTGCGGGCAGCTCCTGTGACTTTCTGATGAACGCGGTCAGCGGCAGCATGGGACTTGAGCCGACGCTCCGGGCAATCGAAAACCGGGTGGATATCGGGATTGCCAATAAAGAAACGCTCGTCACCGCCGGCCATCTCGTAATGGAAAAGGCAAAGGAGCACGGCGTGCGCCTGCTGCCGGTTGACAGCGAGCATTCGGCGATCGCCCAGTGCCTTGAAGGAAACGAGCTAAAGGAAGTGAGCCGCCTGATTTTGACTGCCTCGGGAGGCAGCTTCCGTGACTATTCACGCAGCGACCTTGACAGAGTCACGGTGCAGGATGCCTTAAACCACCCGAACTGGAGCATGGGGGCCAAAATTACGATCGACTCGGCTACTATGATGAACAAAGGGTTTGAGGTGATCGAAGCCCACTGGCTGTTTGGTATTCCCTACGACCGTATTGACGTGCTGCTGCATAAAGAAAGCATTATTCATTCGCTCGTCGAGTATCAGGATACAAGTGTGATTGCCCAACTCGGACTGCCGGACATGCGCGTGCCGATTCAGTACGCCATGACCTACCCGGAGCGGCTTGACTACCCGGCCAAGGAATCGCTGAACCTTTGGGAAATAGGCACTCTGCATTTTCAGCCGCCTGATTTTGAACGCTACCGCAGCCTCCGGCTGGCCTACGATGCCGGCAGAGCCGGCGGCTCCATGGGAACGGTGCTGAACGCAGCCAATGAACAGGCGGTGGCAATGTTTTTAAACAGCCAGTGTGCCTTCCTTGAAATTGAAACCGCTGTGGAAGAGGCACTTACGCGCCATGAGCGCATTGAACATCCGGACCTCGACACGATTTTACGCGTGGACCGGGAAACAAGAGAACACGTACAGACGCTTTTAACGTGACGTTCTTTCACAAACACTCTATAATGGGAAGAAAGAGCAAAAGAAGAAGGTGAATAAGCTTTGGATACGCTGATAGCGGTAATTGTCATGTTCGGCTTATTGGTGGCCATACACGAGTGGGGCCATTTGTATTTTGCCAAAAAAGTCGGCATTTTGTGCCGGGAGTTTGCTATTGGCTTCGGGCCGAAGATATTTTCGACGAAGCGCAATGAAACGGTTTATACCATCCGGCTGTTGCCGCTTGGCGGTTACGTTCGGATGGCCGGGGATGATCCGGATCCGGTCAATATTAAACCAGGCTATGAAATCGGCCTGACGTTTAACGATGCAGGAAAAGTAAAGGAAATCATCGTAAACAATAAATCCAAGCACCCGGAAGCAAAGGTTGTATCCGTGGAATCGATCGATATGGAGCGCGAGCTTTATATTGAAGCGGTGGAGGATGAAAAAGCATCCGGAGTGAAGCGGTATGACATCGACCGGGCGTGCGATCTGATTGTCGACGAGAAGCGGGAACAGATTGCACCGTGGGACCGGCAGTTCGGCTCCAAGCGGCCATGGAAAAAAGCAGTGGCCATCTTTGCCGGCCCGTTCATGAACTTTGTGCTCGCGTTCGTGCTGTTTGGTATTTACGCTCTTGCCCACGGACTGCCGCAGGAAACGCCGGCCATCGGCGGCATTGCCGGTGGCTCGCCGCTGGAAGAATCCGCGTTTGAAGAAGGCGACGTTATCACCTCCGTGGACGGCGAGCCCGTGAACTCGTGGGATGAAATGACCGGTGTTGTCCAGGAGCGTCCGGGAGAAGAAGTCACGGTCACCGCTGAACGTGGCGGGGAGACAGTGGAAGACACGGTCACCATCGACGGCGTTCCGGTGCAGGAGGGCTCAAGCGAGGAATTCGGCCAGATCGGCGTCTATGCTGAACTTGAACGGTCCTTCACGGAAGCGCTGCAGTACGGCGTAACCCAGCCCATTGAGGTTGCCACGCTGATTTTCCAGACGCTCGGCACGATTGTAACCGGGGAATTTTCTTTGGATGACCTGGCCGGTCCGGTAGGTATTTATGATGCGACGGATCAGGTGATCGCGACAGGGCTTCTTACCCTTATTGCGTGGTCCGCCATGATCAGCGTCAACCTTGGGATCGTCAACCTTCTTCCGCTGCCGGCGCTTGACGGAGGGCGGCTGTTGTTTATCATTGCTGAGGCAGTCCGCGGCAAGCCGATCGAACCGCAGAAGGAAGGCATGATCCACCTGCTCGGCTTCGCGCTGCTGCTGCTGCTCATGATTGCAGTGACGTGGAACGATATTAACCGCTTATTCACGTAATAAAAAAACGGTGACGGAGCCAAAGCCCCGTCACCGTTCTTATGTTAAAATAACCAAAGAGCTTACAGACGCAGATGTATAAGAGAAAGAGGTTGATATAGTATGCGACAACAATTTTTATTCAGTCCCACCCTCCGGGATGTGCCGCAGGGAGCGGATATTGCGAGCCACCAGCTGATGCTCCGGGCCGGTCTGATCCGCCAGAGTGCAGCCGGAGTCTATTCCTATCTTCCGCTAGGCCACAAGGTGCTCCGTAAAATCGAAAGCATCGTCCGCGAGGAAATGGATGCTGCAAGCGGCCAGGAAGTACTGCTTCCCGCCATGCAGCCGGCAGAGGTGTGGCAGGCATCGGGCCGCTATGACAATTATGGACCGGCACTGATGCGCTTTAAAGACCGCCACCAGCGTGATTTTGTGCTCGGTCCTACGCATGAAGAAAACATTGCCGCCCTTGTAAAGGATGAAATGAATACATACAAACGCATGCCTGCGATTTTGTACCAGATTCAGACCAAATACCGCGATGAAGCGCGTCCGCGTTTCGGGGTGCTTCGCGCCCGCGAATTTATCATGAAGGATGCGTATTCGTTTGATACGTCCTACGAAGCGCAGAACGAAAGCTACTGGGCGATGTACCGCGCCTATGAACGGATTTTTACTCGTCTGGGACTGGACTATCGGGCGGTGCAGGCCGATGCCGGTGCGATGGGCGGTCAGGGCGAAACCCACGAATTCACCGTGCTTTCCGACGTCGGGGAGGACACGATCGTGTACTCCGACGAAAGCGATTTTGCTGCAAATATTGAAATAGCCGCCATCCCGGACAACGTGTCAAAACCGGAGCCTGCTGCGGAAGAAATGTCCATGGTCGATACACCGGAGGAGCGAACGATTGAAGAAGTGGCTGCTAAACTTGGGGTCAGGGCTGAGGAATGCCTGAAAACTGTCGCCTTTGACGTAGACGGCCGCCTGGTGGCTGTGCTTATGCGCGGCGATCATGATGTTAACGAAGTAAAAGTGGCAAACGCGGTGGGCGCTGAAGTGCTTGAACCCGCGTCCGCTGAGCGGATTGAAGAGGCGTTTGGAGCAGAGCCCGGCTTTATAGGCCCGGCCGGTCTGTCTGGAGATGTGGAGGTTCTTGCCGATTATGCGGTCCGCGGCATGGCAGGCGCCATATGCGGGGCTAACGAAAACGGTCGGCACTACCAGAACGCGGTCCCGGAAAGAGACTTCCCGGTGGGACAGTACGCCGATCTGCGTTTCATTCAGGAAGGTGAACCGTCTCCGGACGGCCGAGGCACGGTCCGTTTCGCCAAGGGTATTGAGGTCGGGCACGTGTTTAAGCTTGGCACGAAGTACAGCGAAGCGCTCGGGGCTACATTTTTGGATGAAAACGGCAAAGCCCGCCCGATCATTATGGGGAGCTACGGCGTCGGCGTGAGCCGGACGATAGCGGCCGTCATTGAGCAGAACCATGACGAAAGCGGCATCTGCTGGCCTAAGGCAGCTGCGCCCTTTGATCTGCATCTGCTGGTGCTCAATCCGAAGCAGGACGAGCAGCAGCAGCTTGGCGACGAGCTGTACGAAAGCCTGCAGAGAAGCGGGTGGTCCGTACTGCTCGATGACCGGAAGGAGCGGCCGGGAGTGAAGTTTAAGGATGCGGACCTTTACGGGCTTCCTGTGCGTATCGCCTGCGGAAAAAAAGCAGGGGAGCAGATCGTGGAAGTAAAATCCCGCACAGCCGATGAAAACGTGGAAGTCGCCATCAGCGAGCTTCCGCAGTATCTCGAGAAGCTGTGGGCTGAAATCCATTAACCCTTTCTGGTGTCTCCAGGAGGGGTTTCCCTCTACCATGCAACTGCCGGAAATGAATTTTTTTGATAAAATGAATTATAAAAGAACGAAGAAGTGAGGCGAGAAACGTGCAGACCGACCGTCACATTCAGCAGGAACGTTTTGAGTTGCTGCTTGAGCAGATTGGCATGCCGGAAGAAGAAACCAATCGTTATTTTACCGAAGGCCGCCTCGAAAAGCTTGTTATTCATAAAGAACAGAAGCAGTGGCATTTTCATCTGACGCTGGCAGCTCCGCTGCCGTTTACGGTTTACGCGCTGCTGAAGGAAAAACTGCAGGCTGCATTTGAAAGGATTGCTGATATTGACTTTACGCTTCATTACGAAGAAGGCACCACGGTGCCGGCGGACGCCATCCCGGACTACTGGCCGCTGATCATGCAGAAGCTCGAAAATTACGATCCCCATCTGCGCATGAGGCTGAACGGAGGAGCGCCGTTTCTTCGGGAGGGCGAGCTGATTTTCCCGTGTAAAAGCGATATCGAAATGAATTCGCTCGGACCGAAGCTGCAGCAGGCGATGAACGACGTTCTGCCATTGTTCGGGCTGCCGGCTGCCACGTTTACGATGGAAGCCAAAACGAGCGATGAAGAGAAGGAACAGTTCGAGGAAAAGAAAAAGCAGGAAGAGCACTCCAAAGTCATTGAAGCGATGATGGAGCGCAAGAAAAAGGAATCGGACGCTGATTCCAAGCGTGCCACCCAGTCGATTCAGATCGGCTATCCGATCAAGGACGAAGCCGTGCCGCTTAAGGAAATCCGCGAAGAAGAGCGCCGCATCACGGTGGAGGGCTACATTTTCGAAGCGGAAACGAAGGAGCTCCGCAGCGGCCGGACGCTGCTGACGTTTAAAATTACCGACTACACCGATTCGATTATGATCAAAATGTTCTCCAAGGATAAAGAACAGGTGCCGCTGCTTGAAGCCGTGCAGAAGGGCATCTGGGTAAAGGCCCGCGGCGGCGTGCAGGACGATACATTCGTCCGGGACCTGGTGATGATTGCAAACGACGTGATCCAGGTGCAGGGAGCGTCCAAAACCGATGACGCCGAAGAGAAGCGCGTCGAGCTGCACGCCCACACGAATATGAGTCAGATGGATGCGACCGTCTCTGCCGGGGAATACGTGGCCCGGGCAGCCGAGTGGGGCCATCCGGCGGTCGCCATTACGGACCACGGCGTCGTACAGTCGTTTCCGGAAGCATATAATGCCGGCAAAAAGCACGACATTAAAGTGCTGTACGGCATGGAGGCGAACCTCGTGGATGACGGCGTCCCGATCGCCTACAACGAGGCGGACGTGGATCTTGAAACGGGAACCTATGTCGTTTTTGACGTGGAAACGACCGGCCTGTCGGTCGTGTACGACTCGATCATCGAGCTCGCAGCGGTGAAGGTAAAAGGCGGAGAGATTATCGACCGGTTTGAACGCTTCTCGAACCCGCATGAAAAGCTGACCGACACCATTATTAACCTGACCGGCATCACGGACGACATGCTCGTCGACGCACCGGAAATTGAGCCGGTGCTTGAAGACTTCTACGCTTTTTCCAAAGATTCGGTGCTTGTCGCCCATAACGCAAGCTTTGACATGGGCTTTCTCCGGGAGGGATACAAAAAAATCGGTAAAACGGCAGACATGCCGGTGATCGACACGCTCGAATTCGGCCGCTTTTTGTATCCGAATTTAAAAAACCACCGGCTGAATACGCTCTGTAAAACGTTTGATATCGAACTCGTAAGCCACCACCGGGCGATTTACGACGCGGAAGCGACCGGGTACCTGCTTTGGAAAATGATGAAGGATGCGCTTGCCCAGGACATCACGAACCATAAACAGCTGAATGACAACATGGGCCAGTCCGGCTTTCACCGCCTGCGCCCGTCGCACTGCACGCTGATTGCCCAGACGCAGGAGGGGCTGAAAAACCTGTACCATCTTGTCACGCTGTCTCACTTGGAATATTTTTTCCGAACACCGAGAATTCCGCGCTCGAAGCTGCAGAAGTACCGCGAGGGCATACTCGTTGGCTCGGCGTGTGACAAAGGCGAAGTGTTTGAAACGATGATGCAGAAGTCGGAGGACGAAGCGAAAAAAGCAGCTGAATTTTACGACTATCTCGAGGTGCAGCCGCCGGAAAACTATGCGCACCTGGTGGAAAAGGAGCTTCTGAAAAGCTACGACGACGTCAAGGATGTGATTCAGAAAATCATCCGCACCGGGGAGGAACTGAATCTTCCGGTCGTTGCCACCGGTAACGCCCACTATATGGATGAACACGACTACAGCTACCGGCAGATTCTGATTGCGTCGCAGGGCGGGGCGAACCCGCTGAACAACCAGACGCTCCCGCAGGTGCACTTCCGCACCACCGGGGAAATGCTCTCCTGCTTCGATTTTCTGGATGACCGTACGGCAGAAAAGATTGTGGTTGAAAATACCCGGGCGATCGCAGACCAGGTGGAAACGATCCATCCGGTACCAAGCGACCTGTATACCCCAAACATCGAAGGATCGGATAAAGAAATAAGGGAAATGTGCTACCGCCGGGCGGAGAGCATCTACGGCTCGCCGATACCGGAGCTCGTGAAAACCAGGCTCGATAAAGAGCTCGACAGCATTATCGGCAACGGCTTTGACGTCATCTACCTGATTTCGCAGAAGCTCGTGAAAAAATCCCTCGAAGACGGCTACCTTGTCGGCTCCCGGGGCTCGGTCGGATCGTCGTTTGTTGCCACGATGACAGAAATTACCGAAGTGAATCCTCTGCCTCCGCATTACGTCTGCCCGGAATGCAAGCAGTCGACATTTTTTGACGACGGCTCGGTCGGCTCCGGCTTCGACCTTCCGGACAAGCTGTGCGATAGCTGCGGCGTGGACATGATTAAAGACGGCCACGATATTCCGTTTGAAACGTTCCTCGGGTTTAAAGGTGACAAGGTGCCCGATATTGATCTGAACTTTTCCGGCGACTACCAGCCGCGGGCCCACAATTACACGAAGGAACTGTTCGGTGAGGAGAAAGTATACCGGGCAGGAACGATCGGTACCGTGGCGGATAAAACGGCGTATGGGTTCGTAAAGGGCTATCAAAGCGACCACGAGCTGCATCTGCGCGGAGCAGAAATCGACCGGCTCGTCAGCGGATGCACGGGCGTTAAACGGACCACCGGCCAGCATCCGGGCGGAATCATCGTTGTACCTGATGAATACGACATTCACGACTTCTGTCCGATTCAGTTTCCCGCAGACGATAAAACGTCGGAATGGAAAACGACGCACTTTGATTTTCATTCCATTCACGACAACCTGCTGAAGCTTGATATTCTCGGCCACGATGATCCGACGGTCATACGGATGCTGCAGGATTTAAGCGGCATTGATCCGCAGACCATTCCGACCGACGATGAGGAAGTAATGAAAATCTTCGGCGGCCCGGAAGTGCTCGGTGTGACACCGGAGCAGATTAACTGTAAAACGGGGACCTACGGCATTCCAGAGTTTGGTACCCGGTTTGTGCGCCAGATGCTTGAGGACACGAAGCCGTCGACCTTTTCCGAGCTTGTTCAGATTTCCGGGCTTTCCCACGGCGCGGATGTCTGGGTCGGAAACGCCCAGGAGCTGATCCAGAACGGAACGTGCGAGCTGAAGGACGTTATCGGCTGCCGGGACGACATTATGGTGTATTTGATCTACAAAGGCATTGAGCATTCGCTCGCCTTTAAAATCATGGAGTTTGTCCGCAAGGGACGCGGCCTCGATCCGGAATGGATTGAGGAAATGAAAAATCACGGGGTGCCGGAATGGTACATCCAGTCGTGCCTGAAAATTAAATACATGTTCCCGAAAGCGCACGCCACCGCTTACGTGCTGATGGCAGTCCGGATTGCCTACTTTAAAGTGCACCATCCGATCCTGTTTTATGCAGCGTACTTTACGGTCCGTGCAGACGACTTTGATCTGCCGACGATGATCAACGGAAGCACCTCGATCCGTGCAAAGCTGGAGGAGATTCAGGCGAAGGGCTTTGACGCCTCTCCGAAGGAAAAAAGCCTGGTGACCGTGCTTGAGCTTGCGCTTGAAATGACCGAGCGGGGCTACCGTTTCCAGAAGGTGGACCTGTACCGCTCGGAGGCGAGCGAATTTGTCGTCGACGGCGACCAGCTGATTCCGCCGTTCAACGCTCTGGAGGGCGTAGGAACGAACGCAGCGGTTAACATTGTGAAAGCCCGCGCTGACGGGGAATTTTTATCCAAGGAAGACCTGCAGCAGCGCAGTAAGGCAACCAAAACAGTGATTGAGCACCTTGACCTGCACGGCTGCCTCGACGGCCTGCCGGATACGAACCAACTTTCTCTGTTCTAACCACCAGCCAGGCTTGCGAAAATGCACAAATCGTGCTATGATAATGGGCAGTGAGAGGTATATCGAGACGGCGAAAGAGTGGGTGAATACCCACTCTTTCATTTATGGTTGAAGCTTTCTGCATAAAATAAACTATATACTATCATTGGAAGAAATGAAGATGATGACAAAGCAGCAGGGAGGTACGTAATGAAAGAAAGTATTAAAGACATCGCAGCACGTCTGGCGCAGCCGATTGCTGAAGAACTGGATCTGGAGCTTGTGGATACGGAATATAAAAAAGAAGGAAAAAACTGGTATTTGAGAGTGTTTGTGGACAGCCCCTCCGGTGTGCATCTGGAAGACTGTGGGCGCGTAAGTGAACGTCTGAGTGAACAGCTCGACGACCTCGACCCGGTCCAGGAGGCCTATTACCTGGAAGTTTCTTCGCCCGGCGCGGAGCGTCCGCTGAACAACGAAGCGGATATCCGCCGTTCAGTCGGAAAAAACGTGTACGTGACCACGTATGAACCCGTTGAAGGAGAAAAAGCGTTCGAAGGAAAGCTGAGTGACTTCAAGGACGGGGAGCTTTTGATCAGCACGGCTCAGAAGCAGAGGGAGCGCACGGTGCATATACCGTACAGCAAAGTAGCTAAAGCAAGGCTCGCCATCATTTTTTAACGGTGCGGCGGGCATCGAGAAAAAGGAGGATCTGAATTCCATGAATGCAGACTTTATGGAAGCATTGGACGTACTGGAACACGATAAGGGAATTGATAAGGAAATAGTGCTTGAAGCGATCGAAGCCGCATTGATTTCCGCCTACAAGCGAAACTTCAACCAGGCGCAGAACGTCCGGGTGGACGTGAACCGCGATACCGGCTCGATTCACGTATTCGCCCGCAAAGAAGTGGTCGAAGAGGTATTTGATCCGCGGCTTGAAATCTCTCAGGAGGAAGCACAGGCCATCAGTCCGTCGTACGAGCTTGACGACGTGGTGGAAATGGAAGTGACGCCGAAAAACTTCGGGCGCATCGCTGCGCAGACAGCAAAGCAGGTCGTGACCCAGCGCGTGCGGGAAGCGGAGCGCGGCATTATCTATTCCGATTTTATCGACCGCGAAGAGGATATTATGACCGGCATTGTGCAGCGCCAGGACCACCGCTTTATCTATGTGGACCTTGGGAAGGTAGAGGCGCTGCTGCCGCAGAGCGAACAGATGCAAAATGAGACGTACAACCACAACGACCGCCTGAAGGCGTATATCACCAAGGTGGAAAAAACGACCAAGGGCCCGCAGATTGTTATTTCCCGCACCCACCCGGGTCTTTTGAAGCGGCTGTTTGAGCTTGAGGTGCCGGAGATTTATGATGGCACGGTGGAAATTATTTCAGTGGCACGGGAAGCGGGGGACCGCTCGAAAATTTCGGTGTACGCCGATGATCCGGAAGTGGACCCGGTTGGCTCCTGCGTCGGCCCGAACGGCCAGCGCGTGCAGACGATCGTGAAAGAGCTGAAGGGCGAAAAAATCGATATTGTGCAGTGGTCTGATAATCCAGTGGAGTACGTAGCCAACTCATTGAGCCCGGCAAAAGCCCTCGATGTTCAGGTGAACGAAGAGGAAAAAAGCACGCTCGTCGTGGTGCCGGACTACCAGCTTTCCCTTGCTATCGGCAAGCGCGGACAGAACGCACGTCTGGCCGCCAAGCTTACCGGCTGGAAAATCGACATTAAAAGTGAAACCGAAGCCGAAGAACTCGGTATCTTCTCGCCGGAGGATGCAGAAGAGATCCCGGTAACAAGCACAAGCATTGATTTAGATACAGAAGATTTGTAAAAATGAGGGTGAACGGCTATGGTTAAAAAAATTCCCATGCGAAAATGCATTATTACTGGAGAAGAAAAGCCCAAGAAAGAGTTGGTGCGAGTCGTTCGGGACCCGGATAACACCGTTTTTGTCGACCGCTCCGGCAAAAAGAACGGCCGGGGCGCGTATTTAACCGACAGTGAGGATGTATTTTTACAGGCGAAAGCAAAGGATTCGCTGAGCCGTCATCTGAAGGTGAAGGTCTCAAGCGAAGATTATGACCGTCTTATAGAAGAGCGCAGAGGCGCCGGGTCATGAACGATAAAGCATTATCCTTTCTAGGCCTTGCTGCGCGGGCAGGTGAGCTGAAAAGCGGTGATGATACCGTTCTTAAAACCGTGCAGACCAAACAGGCACAGCTCGTCATCGTCGCCGGGGATGCTTCTGCCAATACGATTAAAAAGTTCACGGATAAAACAAGTTTTTATTCATGTCCTTTTCGGGTTGCCGGCACGAAAGCAGGTCTCGGCGCGGCGATCGGAAAAGAATCAAGAACCATTTTATCCGTCACCGAAAGCGGCTTTGCCAAAAAGCTGATAAAACTGATAGATGAAGAAATAAATTAAGAAGGACGTGTAGATGAACGAAAAACGAACAGTATTCAGGAACGATATCTTTGGAAGGAAAGTGATGTCACTATGAGTAAAGTGAGAAGCAATAAAACAAAAAACACCCAGGGAAACAGAGGCCCGGGCAAGAAAAAAACCACCCGGAAACGTCCGGGAGGGGCCCGTAAAGAACAGCAGGCCACGCCGGAAAAAATCACGTTTGCCGGCAGTCTTTCCGTCGGGGAGCTGGCAGAAAAGCTGAATAAGGAAAGCTCTGAGATCATTAAAAAATTAATGAATCTCGGCGTGATGGCGACCATCAACGAAACGCTCGAGGCAGAAACCATTGAACTGATCGCCACGGACTACGGCGTGGCGGTCGAGCAGGAAGAAGTGGTGGATGAACTCGATATTGATAACTATGTCGAGCAGGATGATCCTGCAAAGCTTCAGGAGCGTCCTCCGGTAGTAACGATCATGGGGCACGTCGACCACGGAAAAACGACGCTTCTCGATTCTATCCGCCATACGAAGGTAACCTCCGGAGAAGCCGGCGGCATTACCCAGCACATCGGCGCTTACCAGGTGGAAGAAAACAACAAGCTGATTACCTTCCTTGATACCCCCGGACACGCAGCGTTTACGACCATGCGTGCGCGCGGTGCCGAAGTCACCGATATTACGGTGCTGGTTGTCGCGGCTGACGACGGCGTCATGCCGCAGACACGCGAGGCTATCAACCACGCCAAGGCGGCCGAGGTGCCAATTATTGTCGCGGTAAACAAAATGGATAAGGAAGGCGCAAATCCAGACCGGGTAATGCAGGAGCTGATGGAGTTTCAATTGGTGCCGGAAGCATACGGCGGGGACACGATCTTTGTGAACCTTTCTGCAATTAACGGGGAAGGCATTGATGAACTGCTTGAAATGATTCTGCTCGTCGCTGAAGTGGAAGACTTTAAAGCGAATCCGGACAAGCGGGCCCGCGGAAGCGTCGTAGAGGCAGAGCTTGATAAAGGGCGCGGGCCGGTTGCGACGCTGCTCGTTCAAAACGGTACGCTGCATGTGGGCGAGCCGATTGTTGTCGGCAATGCCTTTGGCCGCGTACGTGCAATGGTGGATGATCTTGGCCGCCAGGTGAAAAGCGCTGGTCCATCCAAGCCGGTGGAAATTATCGGTCTGAACGATGTGCCGCAGGCGGGTGATCCGTTTGTTGTCTTTGAAGAAGAGAAAAAAGCCCGCCAGATTGCCGATGCGCGCAAGAGCCGGGCAAAGGACGCCGAGCGCGCCCAGACCTCGAAGATCAACCTTGACGATCTGTTCAGCCAGATTCAGGAAAACGACATGAAAGAAATCAACGTAATCGTGAAAGCGGACGTCCAGGGCTCGGTCGAAGCGCTTCGCGGATCGCTCGAGAAAATAGAAGTAGAAGGCTGCAAAATCAATATCGTACACGCCGGCGCCGGCGCGATTGCAGAATCAGACGTTATCCTTGCTTCGGCCTCCAACGCCATTATTATCGGCTTTAATGTCCGCCCGGACGTAAATGCCAAGCGTACGGCCGATGCCGAAAACGTGGATCTTCGTCTCCATCAGGTTATCTATAATGCAATTGAAGAAATTGAAACAGCCATGAAAGGCATGCTCGACCCGGTCTATGAAGAGCGCGTGCTCGGACAGGTTGAAGTGCGTCAGCTGTTTAAAGTTTCCCGCGTTGGTACAATTGCCGGAAGCTATGTGCTTGAAGGAAAAATTACCAGGGATTCCAAGGTCCGCGTCGTTCGCGACGGCGTCGTGATTTTCGACGGCGGCATTAAGGATCTGAAGCGTTATAAAGACGATGCGAAGGAAGTTGCTTCCGGCTATGAGTGCGGGGTGACCCTCGAAAACTTTAACGACCTCAAGGAAGGCGACATTATGGAGCCGTACATTATGGAGGAAGTTAAACGCACATGATCGGCGTGGTCCATGTAGAGTGCATGCTTTATGAAGCGAGTCACTTAAAGCAGAAACGGGCGGTGCTTCAGAGCGTGAAAACAAAGCTGAAGCAGCGCAATCTCTCCGTGGCGGAAACAGATTACCAGGAGCTTTGGCAGCGGGCAGCTCTTTCGATTGTTACCGTGCATAACGAAAAGGCCGGAGCAGAAAAAGAGCTGCAGCGTGCCATTCATATGATTGAAAATTATACGGAATGGGAAATAACCTCCGTACACTATGAATGGTTATAGGAGGAACAGTTATGGCTAATATACGTGCTCAGCGTGTAGGAGAGCAGATTAAAAAAGAAGTATCGGATATTTTTGCGCGCGGTATTAAAGATCCGCGGGTGCAGTTTGTGACGGTGACTGACGTAGAGGTGACCGGTGATCTGCAGCAGGCAACGATCTTTGTGACGGTTCTCGGGGAAGAAAAAGACAAGGAAGAAGCCTTTCAGGGCCTCGAAAAAGCCCGGGGATTCATCCGCAGTGAAATCGGAAAACGAATCCAGCTTCGCAAAACGCCGGAAATCTTCTTTTCCTTTGATGAATCGATTGAATACGGCAACCGTATTGAATCGCTTCTGCGCGATTTAAATGAGCGGGAGAAATAGAAGAAAGAAGCTGTTTTAAAGTTGGAAAAGCTGTTGCTGACTTTAAAACAGCTTTTCCTATGCATATGAATTCTGAAACGGAAGTGAGCGAAACAGCCCTATGATTGATGGAATTATCCCTTTGTGGAAAGAAGCAGGGGTGACGTCCCATGATTGCGTAGTGCGTGCACGCCGGCTGCTGAAAACCAAAAAAGTCGGTCACTCCGGTACGCTTGATCCGTCGGTGACCGGTGTGCTCCCGCTTTGTGTCGGTAAAGCCACTAAAGCGGTGGATTATCTGCACGAAGCCCCAAAAGCGTATGAAGGAATCATCACTCTCGGAAAAGCAACGACGACCGAAGACGCCGATGGGGAAACAGTGACAGCCCTTCCGGTGGAAACGGCTCCGGCAAGGCATAGCATTGAAGAAGCGCTTAAGTCGCTGACCGGGACGGTGAGCCAGGTGCCTCCCATGTATTCAGCCGTTAAAGTCCGGGGACGCAAGCTGTATGAGTACGCCCGGGAAGGCATAGAGGTCGAACGTCCCGTGCGCGAAGCCCGCATTTATGATTTCCGGCTGCTTGAAATGGAGGAGGCGCCGCAGGGCGGGGAATTTTCCTTTAAAGTGCATGTGGAGTGCAGCAAAGGAACCTACGTGCGCACCCTGGCCGTGGACGCCGGGGAGAAGCTCGGTTATCCGGCGCACCTGCAGCAGCTGGTCCGGACAGCGTCGGGCGGCTTTGGGCCGGAGCACAGCTCCACATGGGAGGAGCTTGAATCCCTCCTTGCATGCGACCGCCTCAGGGACGCCGTGTATCCGGTGGACTGGGCCGTGGCTCACCTTCCGTCCATCACCGTGTCGGAGAAAACGGCAGAGCAGATCAGTCACGGGCGCGTGCTGCCGTCGGAATGGTTTGAAGAGCAGACGATGGCGGTGAAGGCAGAGAGCGGAAAGCCGCTCGCCGTTTATACGGCACACCCGGATAAGCCCGGCATTTTTAAACCAAAAACAATGCTTCTTTGATAGCTTGAATGAAAGAATATCGGCAGGTGAAAATAATGGAAGTTCATCATCTTGTACATCCGCATACGTTAACGGCGTCGCTTTCAAAACCGAAAGTGATGGCGCTGGGCTACTTCGACGGGGTGCACCGCGGCCACGCAGAAGTGATTGAAAAGGCCCGGCAGAAAGCAGAGGACACGGGGCTCCCGCTCGCTGTTATGACCTTCCATCCGCATCCGAAGGTAGTACTCTCGAAGCAGACAGAGGAAGATATGTTTTATTTAACTCCGCTGAAGGAAAAGCAGCGCCTGCTTGAATCGCTTGGAGTGGAAGAGCTGTATATTGTACGGTTTGACCAGGACTTTGCGTCTCTGGACCCACAGGCTTTTGTGGATGCCTACATTATTGACCTCGGCGTAAAGCACGCGGTGGCCGGGTTCGATTTTTCATACGGGAAATTCGGGCGCGGCACGATGGAGACGCTCCCGTATCATTCAAGGGACGCCTTTACGTTTTCCATCGTATCGCCGCATACCGAGGACGGAGAAAAGGTAAGCTCCACCTGGATCCGCCGGATGGTGGAGGACGGGGACATGGCTGGAGCCGCCCGCCTGCTCGGGCGCTGGTATACATTTGAAGGCACTGTTGTCGAAGGAGAGAAACGCGGACGGACAATTGGCTTTCCAACAGCCAACATCCAGTCCGAAGAGCCGTACCTGCTGCCAGACGACGGGGTGTACGCCGTGCGTGCGCTGATCGACGGCCAATGGCACCGCGGAATGTGCAATATCGGCTACAAGCCGACGTTTCACGACGAACGGGACGGCCCGCCGGAAATTGAAGTTCATCTGTTTGAGTTCAGTGGAGACATTTATGGTAAAACCGTCCGTATTGAGTGGCGGGACCGCCTTCGCGGAGAAGTGAAATTTCCGTCCCTTGATGCGCTTGTTTCCCAGCTTCATGAGGACAAGCGGTCCGCCGAGCGGGTGTTCGGGCAGGAAATCAGGGACTAAAACCTGTTTTCCCTTGCGTTTTTCCCGTGCAAAAGGTAAGATGGTTGATGTATGGAAACCACTTCTTGGCTTGCACGCGCCTCCTGCGGCTTGCGAGGAAATGGTTGAAACAAAATAACAAAAGGAGGTCGACTGGATGGCTTTAACACCAGAGCGTAAATCAGAGTTGATCGAAGAGTACAAAACACATGAAGGCGACACCGGTTCTCCGGAAGTACAGATCGCTATTTTGACGGAGCAGATCGTTTCGTTGAACGAACACCTGCGTGAGCATAAAAAGGACCACCATTCCCGCCGCGGGCTGTTAAAAATGGTTGGTAAGCGCCGTAACCTGTTAACGTACGTTCGTAATCAGGACATCACGCGTTACCGCGACATCATTAATAAACTCGGCTTGCGCCGTTAAGAATTACTGGGAAGCGGGAGGTATCTCCCGCTTTTTCTCTTACCTAAAAACAACCATGTGCATAACGTATGCGGCTGTGCGGTATGAAATGATCCCTTACGCACATCTCACAAGCTTAGCGCGTAAGCAGCGGGGCTTCCGCGCTAAGCTTGTGTGCACGAAAGGGGCTCCTGCCGCCAGCAGGCAGTGCCGGCGGGGTGGAGCATTTATACCCGGACAGTCAGGCGTATACGTGAAAAAACGTATAGGAGGTCCTGAAATTTGGAACAAGAAAAGAAAACCTACTCAATTGAATGGGCGGGGCAGACGCTGACCGTCGAAACAGGCCATATCGCAAAGCAGGCAAATGGAGCGGTTATGATCCGCTACGGAGACACCGTAGTGCTCTCCACCGTTACAGCCTCAAAGGAACCCAAGGATCTTCCGTTCTTCCCGCTTACGGTAAATTATGAAGAGCGGCTGTACGCGGCAGGTAAAATTCCCGGCGGCTTTATTAAACGCGAAGGGCGGCCGAGCGAAACGGCGGTTTTAACAAGCCGTCTGATTGACCGCCCGATCCGCCCGCTTTTCCCGGACGGCTTTCGTAACGACGTGCAGGTCATTAACATGGTGATGAGCGTGGACCAGTCCGCTTCTCCGGAAATTGCGGCCATGGTAGGCTCGTCGCTCGCGCTCTCCCTGTCGGACATTCCGTTTTACGGCCCGGTTTCGGGTGCTGTTATCGGGCGGGTCGACGGCGAATTTGTCGTTAACCCTTCGGAATCCGAAGCAGCGAGAAGCGACATTGAACTGACGGTTGCCGGCACGAAGGACGCCATCAACATGGTGGAGGCCGGGGCGGACGAAGTACCGGAGGAAACGATGCTTGAAGGCATTATGTTCGGCCACGAAGAAATCAAGCGCCTGGTGGAATTCCAGGAAGGCATCATCAGTGAACTCGGCCGGGAAAAAATGGAGGTACAGCTGTCCCAGACGGACAAAGACCTTGAAGAGACGATCCGCAGCCAGTTCCAGGACTCCGTGAAGGAAGCGGTAATGGTTAAAGATAAAAAAGAACGCGATGTGGCTATCCAGGAGCTGAAAACACAGATCTCCGAGCCGTACGAGGAAGAAGAGCAGCATAGCGAAGTCAAAGAGATTTTTGAAAAACTCGTCAAAGCGGAATTCCGCCGCCTGATCACAGAAGAGCACATCCGCCCGGACGGGCGCGGGCCGGACGACATCCGCCAGCTGACGTCCGAGGTGGACATTCTGCCGCGCACGCACGGCTCCGGTCTGTTCACCCGCGGCCAGACGCAGGCGCTCAGCATCTGCACGCTCGGCGCTCTCGGAGAGGTGCAGATTATTGACGGCCTCGGCACCGAAACATCGAAACGGTTTTTGCACCACTACAACTTCCCGAACTTCAGTGTCGGGGAAACCGGTCCCATCCGCGGACCGGGCCGGCGGGAAATCGGTCACGGCGCCCTGGGCGAACGCGCCCTGGAAAAGGTCGTGCCGTCCGAGGAGGAATTCCCGTATACGATCCGCCTGGTTTCCGAAGTGCTTGAATCCAACGGCTCCACCTCGCAGGCGAGTATCTGCGCGAGCACGCTTGCCATGATGGATGCCGGTGTTCCGATCAAATCGCCGGTTGCCGGCATCGCCATGGGACTCGTAAAAGAAGGCGACGACCTGGCTGTGTTAACCGACATTCAGGGGATGGAGGACGCTCTTGGAGACATGGACTTTAAAGTAGCCGGGACCGCAGACGGTGTCACGGCGCTGCAGATGGATATTAAACTGGCGGGGATTGACCGCGAGGTGCTCGAATTTGCCCTCAAACGGGCGAAGGTGGCACGCATGAAGGTACTCGAAAACATGCTCGCTACCATCAGCGAAACGCGCGGTGAGCTTTCCCCGTACGCACCAAAAATTATGTCCATGCACATTAAGCCGGATAAAATCCGTGATGTGATCGGACCGAGCGGGAAAACGATCAACCAGATTATTGAGGATACCGGCGTGAAAATTGATATCGAGCAGGACGGCACCGTCTTTATTTCCTCCACCGAGCAGGATAAAAACGAGGAAGCGAAAAAAATCATTGAAGATTTAATTCGTGAAGTGGAGCCGGGGGAGACGTATTTAGGAAAGGTCAAACGCGTCGAGAAGTTTGGCGCCTTCGTGGAGCTGTTTAAAGGAAAAGAAGGCCTTGTCCACATTTCCCAGCTGAATCACGAGCGCGTAAACAAAGTGGAAGACGTCGTCTCTATCGGGGACGAAGTAATGGTGAAGGTAACAGAAATAGACAATCAGGGACGGATTAACCTGTCGAGAAAAGCGCTGCTTGCAAAAGAAAGCTCCGACACTTCTTCACAGTAATCCAGCTATAGAGCAGCAGGGACTTGGATTTCCAGGTCCTTTTTTTTATAAATATAGAGAGAATAAACAAAGGAGGACCAAGCAGATGCCGGAAACAAAATATCTTCCGAACGGGGTACGGCTGGTCTCAGAGCAGATTCCGCACATGCGCTCGGTGTCGCTCGGCCTGTGGATAGACGCAGGCTCAAGACAGGAGAGGGCAGAGGAAAACGGCATGGCTCATTTTATTGAACATATGCTGTTTAAAGGCACCTCCAAACGGAGTGCGGCCGATATTGCCGGCTATTTTGACCGCATCGGCGGGGAAATGGAAGCTTTTACAGCGAAGGACGCCACCTGCCTGCAGGCCACCGTGCTTGATGAACATGCGGAGCAGACGGCCGAAGTGTTTGCTGATATGTTTTTTCATTCCCGTTTTGAGCCCGGGGACGTGGATAAGGAACGGAATGTGATTCTCGAGGAAATCAGCATGGTGGAGGATACGCCGGACGACATCATTCATGATATGCTCTGGCAGGCTTCCTACGGCAGGCATCCGCTGGCCCGCCCGATTCTCGGCACGAAAGCGGTGCTCCAGGAGATAACCAGGGAGCGCCTGCTCGATTTTTTCCGTGATCATTACACGCCGGAGCGGCTTGTGATCTCAGCCGCCGGGAATGTAAGCGGGGAGCTGCTTGCCTGTCTTGAACGATTGTTTGCCGGCTGGGGAGACGGGCACCGTGCAGTAAACCAGGAGGAGCGGGCCGTGTTCGTGCCGGGCAGAGAGGTGAAGCACCGGGAGACTGAACAGGCCCACCTGTGTCTTGGCTTCCCGGGCGTTTCGCGCTTTCATGAGCATTATTTTGCCGAAGTGCTCTGGAATAACCTGCTCGGCGGTTCGATGAGCAGCCGCCTGTTTCAGGAAGTCCGGGAGGAGCGGGGCCTGGCGTATACGATTTTTTCTTCGTTTGAAGCCTTTGAACGCACTGGTTTTCATACGATCTACAGCGCAGCGGCACCGGAGCGGGTGGAGGAGCTGCTCGAGACCATCGATGGGCTGTTTGAACGCTTATCCGCTGGAAATATTACAGAAGCTGAAAGCGAAAACCAACGGTTGCAGCTGAAATCCGCTTTTGTGCTGGGCCTGGAGTCGTCTGCGGCCCGCATGGCCAGGAACGCAAGAAACGAAATGCTGTTTGGGCGGCATCCGGGCATCGATGAAACGCTGGACAGGCTCAGCAGGGTGCAGCTCGGTGATGTCCTGGAGCGGGGTCTTGCGATGATACAGACACCGCCAAGCGCCTCGCTCATTCAGCCAAATGGGCCTGTGCCGGAGCTATTGAAGAAAAACAGCTCCAATTTCAGCGTAAGCATCGAAGAATAAGCCAGAATTGACCTTTTCAGCGCTGACAAGTGTGGTAAAATAAAGCAAAGTTTGTTTTAATAAATGTGAAATGGATGAACCAGAAAGGGAGAATGAATATGTCCAACGAAACATATACTGTAGCGGTCGTAGGCGCAACCGGCGCCGTAGGCCAGCAGATGCTGAAAACTTTAGAAAATAAAAATTTCCCCGTTGGAGAGCTGAAGCTTTTATCGTCCAGCCGCTCCGCCGGTAAAAAAATGACGTTCAAGGGCCAGGAATATACGATTGAGGAAGCAGTACCGGAATCGTTTGAAGGCGTGCAGATTGCCCTGTTTTCCGCCGGCGGATCCATATCCAAAGCGCTCGCCCCGGAAGCGGTTAAACGCGGTGCGGTTGTCGTCGACAATACGAGCGCCTACCGGATGGACCCGGACACGCCGCTTGTTGTGCCGGAAGTAAATGAAGAAGATCTGCACAGCCATAATGGCATTATCGCCAACCCGAACTGCTCGACCATCCAGATGGCGGTGGCGCTTGAGCCGATCCGCCAGAAATACGGGCTGAAAAAAGTGATCGTTTCCACGTATCAGGCCGTATCCGGTGCCGGGCTTGACGCGGTCGAGGAAATGAATACCCAGTCGACGGCGGTGCTGAACGGTGAAAAAGCAGAAGCAAACCTTATGCCGGTCAGCGGTGATAAAAAGCATTACCAGATCGCTTTTAACGCGATTCCGCAGATCGACAAATTCCAGGACAACGGCTATACGTTTGAAGAGATGAAAATGATCAACGAAACGAAAAAAATTCTTCATATGGATGATCTTCCGGTGGCGGCCACGTGCGTGCGTCTTCCGGTGGATACCGGTCATTCGGAGTCGGTCTATATTGAAACAGAAACCGGAAATCCGGATGTCAAAGAGCTGCAGCAGACGCTGTCTGAAGGCGAAGGCATCACCCTTCAGGACGACCCGGCCAACCAGGTGTACCCGATGGCTGTTAACAGCGTCGGCCTGCCGGATGTATTCGTTGGCCGTATCCGCCGCGACCTGGACCGCGAAAACGCGTATCATTTCTGGGTCGTATCGGATAATCTCCTGAAAGGTGCCGCCTATAATTCAGTACAGATTGCCGAAAGCCTGATCCGCCTTAATCTGATTAAATAACCTGTGAGGGAGCCGGACCGATGAATATAATTGTTCAAAAATTTGGCGGTACGTCTGTAAAAACGAAGGAGCTGCGCGAGCAGGCCGCCGGTCATATTGAAGACGCGGTGCATGAAGGCTACAAGGTGGTGGTCGTTGTTTCTGCCATGGGACGAAGCGGCGACCCCTACGCCACCGACACCCTTCTCGGCCTGATTGATGAAAGCAGGCCGGGGGAAGGCGGCGCCGAACGCGATCTGCTGGTATCGTGCGGCGAAACCATTTCCGCTGTAGTGTTTACGGAGCTTCTGCGCTCAAAGCAGCTGAAGGCTGCTGCCTTAAACGGGGCTCAGGCCGGGTTTATTACCGACAGCAATCACGGCAATGCCAAGATCATTGATATGCGCACGGACAAAGTGGAGGAGCTGCTTGCCACCCACGACGCTGTGGTCGTTACAGGCTTTCAGGGCGTCAGCGAGGACGGGATGATAACCACGCTCGGACGCGGCGGCAGCGATACGTCGGCCACTGCGCTCGGCACGGCCTTAAAGGCAGAATGGGTGGATATTTTCACCGACGTTGAAGGCATGATGACCGCAGACCCCCGCGTGGTTGAAGATGCGAGGCTGCTTTCCACCGTCACCTATCAGGAAATCTGCAACATGGCCTACCAGGGAGCAAAGGTTATCCATCCCCGGGCGGTTGAAATTGCGATGCAGGGCAAGGTGCCCATCCGTATCCGGTCGACATCGACCAAGGAACCGGGGACGCTGATTACGTCCATGCTCGGAGGCGCCCCGGGCCGCGAGGTGGCCGAACGCCTGATCACCGGCATCGCCCATATTCCGTCGCTCACCCAGATCAGCGTCGCGGCGGGGGCAGAGCAAGCCGGAAATATGCATGCGCGCGTGTTTCAGCGTATGGAAGGTCTCGGCCTGAGCGTGGATTTTATTAACATCGGACCGGAAAGCGCCGTGTTTACGGTGCCGGACCCGCACGCAAAAACAGCGGTCGATGCCCTGGAGGAAGACGGCTGGCAGATTTCGGCGGTGCCGCACTGTGCCAAAGTCAGCGTCGTCGGCGCCGGCATGACCGGAGTGCCGGGTGTTGCATCTAAAATTGTTACCGCGCTGTCAGAAGCCGGGGTGCCGATTTTACAGTCGGCGGATTCGCATACGACCATCTGGGCACTTGTGCATGAACAGGACACAGATAAAGCCGTGTCTGCCCTTCACCGCGTATTTGATCTCGGACGTGCCGGCGTACGTCCCCCATCTGTTTCCTAGTAAGCTGCAGAGGCTCATCATAACCCGCACCGATTCCCTGCAGATGAGAGAAAGGAGCCGACCTATGGCTTTTGGACAGTTACTCACAGCAATGGTTACACCTTTTCATGAAAACGGCGACATCCACTGGGAGCAAGTCGAGCAGCTGACTGAGCATTTGATTGCGGCAAAAAGCGACGGCGTTGTGGTAGCCGGCACCACCGGAGAATCCCCGACGCTCAGCAGTGAAGAAAAGCTGCAGCTGTTCCGGCGGGTAAAAGACATTGCCGGCACCCGGATGGATGTGATCGGCGGCGTCGGAACGAACAACACGGCGTACTCCGCCGACCTGGCGAACGAAGCGACAAAGATCGGGATTGACGGCTTAATGGCAGTGACACCGTATTACAACAAGCCGAACCAGGAAGGCATGTACCAGCATTTTCAGCGGATTGCTGCAGCCACAACGCTGCCCCTGATGATTTATAATATTCCGGGGCGCTGCATCGTCAATCTGCTGCCGGAAACGCTTCTCAGGCTTGCAGAGATTTCCAATATTACGTCGGTGAAAGAGGCGTGCGGAAACCTGGATCAGATTTCGCACTTCCTGTCTTCCGCTCCGAAGGATTTCCAGCTGTTCAGCGGCGATGATTCGCTGACGCTCCCAACCCTTTCGGTCGGAGGCCACGGCGTAGTGTCTGTGGCAGCGCACATTGCCGGGGAGGATCTGCAGCGGATGATAACGGACTTCTTTTCCGGCCGTGTGCAGCAGGCGGCAGAAGCGCACCGGACGCTTCTGCCGAAGATGAGGGCCTGCTTTATGGCGCCGAATCCGTCCCCGGTAAAGGCGATGCTTGAGCAGATGGGCGTTACCGGACGCTACACCCGGCTGCCGCTCGTGCCGCTGACGGATGCTGAAATCCGCCAGCTTGAGCAGTGGTTTACCGCCGCTTCCTGACGGTTCATTTTATCCAGGCACCGACAGCCCTGCTGCCGGTGCCTGATTTTATGTACATAGAAGAAAGCGCCGGCGCCGGGGCGTTCAAAATATTTGGGCACAATAGTTTCCCTTGTATTTCAAAAACCGCCTGGGTTATACTGAGTGTAAGTGATTTGTGCGGAAACCATTCACTCAAAGGGAAAAATGTTTCTTTTTGGGGCCGTAAATCGACGTCAGTAATTATTCATTTTTTAATTTAGGAGGAAATATACTTTGGCCACACAAGCGAATGGTAACGTTCGTGTTTTTTCCCTTGGCGGTATCGGGGAAATCGGAAAAAATATGTACGTTATAGAATCAGAACAGGACATGATCGTCATAGACGCAGGACTAATGTTTCCAGAAGATGACATGCTCGGAATTGATATTGTCATTCCGGATATTTCATACTTAACGCAGAACAAGGAAAAGCTCCGCGGGATCTTTTTGACCCACGGACACGAAGACCATATCGGCGCCTTAACCTACATTCTCCGCCAGGTGCACGTGCCGATCTACGGCACCAAGCTGACGCTTGGCATTGTGGAGTCATACGTAAAAGAAAAAGGCCTGCGCAAGAAACCGGATTTCCGGGTGGTGCACGACAACAGTGTCATCCAGACCGGTCAGCTGAAAACAAGCTTCTTCCGGACCAACCACAGCATTCCGGATTCGGTCGGCATGGTCGTACAGACGCCGGAGGGCATTATTGTGCACACCGGGGACTTCAAATTTGACCAGACGCCGGTCGACGGGCAGTACACAAGCCTTGATAAACTGACCGAAATCGGCAAGAAGGGCGTGCTCTGCCTGCTTTCTGACAGCATTAACGCAGAAGTGCCGGGCGTGAGCCCGTCGGAAGCGATTGCCGGAAACGGTATTATGGATATTTTCCTGGAAACCGAAGGGCGCATCGTGATCACCACCTTTGCGACTAACATCCACCGCATTCAGCAGGTGATCCGTGCAGCGGAGGAAAGCGGCCGCAAAATTGCCGTGAACGGCCAGGCAATGGAAAAAACGATTGAAATTTCGCGCCGGCTCGGGTACCTGGATGCCGAAGACGATATTTTCATTACGACCGACCAGGTTGAGGATATGGATCCGAAGAAAGTGGCTATACTATGCACGGGCAGCCAGGGCGAGCCGGTCTCTGCGCTGATGAATATGGCGAAGGGCGAGGACGACAATTTAACCATCGAAGAAGGCGATATGGTTATTATCGCCGCCAACCCGGTAGCCGGGAACGAAAAAACGGTGTCGCAGACGATCGATTTTCTCTACCAGATCGGCGCAGAGGTCGTTATGGGCGAAAATGTGCACTCCTCCGGCCACGCCCGCCAGGAAGAGCTCAAAATGATGCTGAACCTGGTGAAGCCGCAGTACTTTATTCCAGTGCACGGCGAGTACCGGATGCAGTTTGTGCACGGGGAACTCGCGGAAGAAACCGGCATGGATCCAAACAACGTCTTCCTGCTTGATAAAGGGGAGGTTGTGGAATTCAGCAAAGGCAAAGCCGTAAAAACCGGCAAAGTACCGGCCGGCAACGTCTTAATTGACGGACTCGGTATCGGCGATGTGGGCAACATTGTGCTCCGCGACCGCCGCCTCCTGTCCGAAGACGGTATTCTCGTCGTCGTGGTGACGCTCAACAAAAAGTCCGGCACCATCGTGAGCGGCCCGGATATTATTTCCCGCGGCTTCGTTTACGTGCGCGAATCCGAAGAACTGATGGAAAAAGCGCATAAAAAAGTCTCCGAAACGCTGGAGAAATCGATCAGCGAAAATGTGAGCGAATGGTCGACGCTTAAAAGCAGCATCCGGGACTCCATGAGCCGTTTTCTGTTTGAAAAAACCAAACGGCGCCCGATGATTCTGCCGATTATTATGGAAATTTAAAAGCACGCGAAAAGCTTGCCATGACACACCCCTGCATTAGCCAGTTTGGCGGGCAGGGGGTGTTTTATTGAATAGAGTTTTTTCGGGGAGAAAGGAGCCAAACCAAACCATGGCAAAAACGGCGAAGCGGAAGAAAAAACGAACCTCGTCGAACAGAAACAGGCAGCCGGCGTTTTCATGGCCGGCGCTTGCGGCAGCGCTGCTCGCCCTCATATCTCTCGGCGGCTGGGGGTGGGCCGGACAGCTGCTTCGCTCCGGTTCCCAGTGGCTCACCGGAGACCTCTGGTGGATATTGAACCTGTTTATACTCGCTTTTTCCACGGTCTGGATGATCAACCGGAACATCGTGAAGCAGTTTCCGCTGCGGTGGACAGGCGGCGCCCTTCTTTTCCTTGGGGTGATTCTCTTTACGGAGGTTCGCTGGGCTTCGGGTCTCAATGATCCGGCAATTTCTGTTTTTATGGAAACGTTCGGCCGTGACGGATGGCTCGACCGGTCCGGAGCGGCCTCTATTGGAGGCGGCACGATCGGCGCTCTTATCTACGATGCTGTTCATTTTCTGATTGGAACAGCCGGAGCTTATATTGTATCCGTGCTTCTCATGATCGCAGGACTGTTTTTACTTATGCAGTGGTCTTTCCAACATACAATGCAGACAGGCGGGGCATGGGTGGCCCGTACCTCCAGACAGGGAGCGGCTCAGGCGGTCGAAAAAGGGAAACAGCGCCGGGCGGAACGGAAAAAGCAAAAAGAAGCCCGGGAAAAAGAAACACCTGCCCAGGCGGCGCCAAAGCAGAAGGAGACGCCTGAAGCACCTGTGGAAAAGTCGAAGGAAGGCGCAGAAAAGCCGAAAATCTTCTCGTTTACCGAACAGGCGTACCAGGAGCCGCCGGCGGCCAAGGAAACGCCGGCGCCGGAGGAGCCTGCCCGCAAAAAAGAAACGGCGGCGCCGGAAACAGTGGAGCCGCCCGAACCGGAGCCTGACGTGGACCGCTCGGATATGCTGAGCGTGACCGAGGGGGAGACGGAAAACAAAAATTATCAGCTGCCGGCGCTTACGATGCTGTCGGCTCCGAAAAATCAGAACCAGCAGCAGGAACGCTCGCAGATTTCGGCCAATGCCAAAAAACTGGAAGAAACGCTGCAGAGCTTCGGGGTGAAGGCGAACGTCTCGGAGGTGCATTTAGGGCCTGCGGTAACCAAATATGAAATCCAGCCGGCCGTCGGGGTGAAGGTCAGCAAAATTGTGAACCTCTCCGATGATATCGCGCTCGCCCTCGCGGCCCGGGACATCCGGATTGAAGCGCCGATTCCCGGCAAGTCCGCCGTCGGCATTGAAGTGCCGAATCAGGAGGTGGCGATGGTCACGCTCCGGGAGGTGCTTGAGTCCCTCGATAAAAAGGACGAACACGTGCTGAATGTCGCGCTTGGCCGGGATATCTCCGGCGAACCGATTCTTGCCTCCCTGCATAAAATGCCGCACCTGCTTGTTGCCGGAGCGACGGGAAGCGGAAAAAGTGTCTGCATCAACGGCATCATTACGAGCATTCTGATGCGCGCCCGTCCGCATGAGGTGAAGCTGTTGATGATTGACCCGAAAATGGTGGAGCTGAACGTCTACAACGGCGTTCCGCACCTGATGGCGCCGGTCGTTACCGAACCGAAGAAGGCGGCCCAGGCATTGAAAAAAGTGGTAGCCGAAATGGAGCGCCGCTACGATCTGTTTTCGCACACGGGCACGAGAAACCTTGAAGGCTACAACGAATGGATCCGCAGGCAGAATGATAAAGGCGGGGCCAAGCAGCCCGAGCTTCCGTACATCGTCGTCATCGTCGATGAGCTCGCCGACCTGATGATGGTCGCCTCAAGCGAGGTGGAGGATGCGATTACGCGTCTCGCCCAGATGGCACGTGCGGCCGGCATTCATATGATTATTGCGACCCAGCGTCCGTCCGTGGACGTCATCACCGGGGTCATCAAAGCCAATATTCCATCGCGGATTGCGTTCGGGGTATCGAGCCAGACGGACTCCCGGACGATTCTTGACAGCGGCGGGGCGGAAAAGCTGGTCGGGAAAGGCGATATGCTGTTTTCCCCGATCGGCTCCAACAAATCCACCCGTGTGCAGGGAGCGTTTGTCTCCGACCATGAAGTGGAACAGGTGGTGGAGGCTGTCGTTGCCCAGCAGAAAGCCAAGTACCAGGAGGAAATGATCCCCGACGAACAGCCGGCGCAGGCCGAACGGCCGAGCGACGAGCTGTTTGACGAAGCGGTCGATATGATTCTGCAAATGCAGAGTGCATCGGTATCGATGCTGCAGCGCCGGTTCCGTATCGGCTACACGAGGGCAGCACGCCTGATCGATGAAATGGAGGACCGCGGCATTGTCGGGCCATACGGCGGCAGCAAGCCGCGTGAAGTGCTCGGCGATACCCGCGGAGGAAGCGGCGAACCGGCCGAAGAAAAGGAAGAGACGCACCATAGTTGAGGAGGATTTTGATGCAGCCAGTGACGACGAACACCAATATTCCGGTGCATTTATTTCAAACGAAGCAGTTTAAAACGACGGCTGTTATTATCCAGTGCCGCGCCCCGCTGTCCGAGCATACCGCAGCGGGCCGGGCGCTGTTGGCCAGAGTGCTGAAAAAAGGGAGTCTGCGCTACCCGTCGCAGTCCCATATAAAAGAAAAGCTCGATGACCTGTACGGCGCCTCGTTCAGCGTGGACGTCGGCAAACGCGGCAATTACCATGTGATGAGCTTTCGCATGGAATTTGTCAACGAACAGTATCTGCCGGCGCAGGAGGACCTGTTTGCCGAAGCGACCGCGTTTTTAGCGGAGATGGTGCACGCGCCTCTCGCAGAGAACCGCGCGTTCAACCCGAAAATTGTCGAGGAGGAAAAGCGGACGCTGCTGCAGAAAATCAATACGATTTATGATGAAAAGGACCGCTATGCTAACATGCGTCTCGTGCAGGAAATGTGCAGCGCAGAAGCGTATTCAGTGCATCCGCTCGGTGACGCCCACCGGATGGAGGCGCTCGATGAGCAGAAGCTCTACGACGTGTACGAGCAGTTTCTAGCGGAAGACGCCATTGATGTCTACGTAGTCGGCGATGTGGAGTCGTACGACGTCGAGGCGGTCACAGGCCCGTTTCCGGAACGGAGCCCCCTGCCGCCGGTCGAAGACGGCGCAGAACGTCCGCCGCGTGTACGCTACGTGGAGGAGTCCGATGACATTCATCAGGGCAAGCTGCAGCTCGGCTACCGGACGACGATTACCCAGGACGATCCGCAGTTTGCCGCAATGCAGGTAACAAACGGCCTGTTCGGCGGCTTTCCGCACTCGAAGCTGTTTCAGGAGGTGCGTGAAAAACGGAGTCTTGCCTACTATGCTGCTTCCCGCTACGAAAGCCAGAAGGGGCTGGTCATGGTGATGACCGGCATTGAAAAGGAGCAGTACGAGCAGGTGAAAGCAGTGATCGGCGAACAGCTGCAGGCGCTGCAGCAGGAGCCCGTCTCAGACGAACTGCTGGCCCAGACGAAGGGTATGCTTATCAATCAGATCCGAGAGACCACCGACGCCCCGGGCGGGCTGGCTGCCCTTCATTTTCAGGGAAAAATGGCGGGCCGCGTCCGTCCGATTGAAACATGGATCGAGGAAATTGAGCAGGTGAGCGCAGACGACGTGCTTGCATGCGCGAATTCAATCGTACTTGATACCGTATTTTTCCTACACGGAAAGGAAGATGAAGATGCAGAAACAACAGTATGATCAGCTGCAGGAAACCGTCTACTCGGAGGTCATGCCAAACGGCCTCCGGGTGTACGTGCTTCCGAAGCAGGGATTCAGTAAAACATTTGCTACCTTTACGACCGACTACGGCTCCATCGACAACGCCTTCGTGCCGATCGGGCAGAAGCAGAGCGTGGAGGTGCCGGACGGCATCGCTCACTTTCTGGAGCATAAAATGTTTGAAGACGAAGAAGGCGACGTGTTCGACACGTTCGGCAAACAGGGCGCTTCGGCCAATGCGTTCACGTCCTTCACGCGCACGGCGTATTTGTTTTCAAGCACCGATGACACCGCGGTGAACCTGCATACGCTGCTCGACTTTGTGCAGCATCCGTATTTCACCGAGGAGAGTGTGGAAAAAGAAAAGGGCATTATCGGCCAGGAGATCAGCATGTACGACGATGATGCCGACTGGCGCCTGTTTTTCCAGTTGCTCGGCAATCTGTACCACCGCCACCCGGCCCGGATTGACATTGCCGGCACGGCCGAGTCCATCAGCCGGATAACAAAGGATGACCTGTATACGTGCTATCATACGTTTTATCATCCGGCGAACATGATTTTGTACGTGGCCGGCGCGGTGGAGCCGCAGGAGATTTTTGAGCTCGTGCGGAGCAACCAGGCGGAGAAGGAATTTACCCCGATGGACCATGTGGAGCGTATTGAAGTGGATGAGCCGGCGACAGCGCTTCATTCCAAGGCGGTCGAAAAGATGAGCATCCGCCTGCCGAAGGTGCTTCTCGGCTACAAGCTGTCGCTGCACAGCGAAACGGACAACCTGCTGTATCAGGAGGCCCGGCTCGAGCTGCTGCTTGAAACGCTGTTCGGGGAAGGCTCGGAGGCGTATGAAACGCTGTACTCTGAAGGACTGATCGATGACAGCTTTTCCAGCGAGGCAATGATTGAGCGTTCGTTTTCCCTCGCGGCGCTCGGCGGCAACACGCCGAAGCCGGAGGAAACCGAGGCGCGGCTGCTCGACATTATCGAGCACGCGCAGACTGAAGGCATGGACGAACGACGCTTTGAACGGATGCGCAAAAAGCTGCTCGGCCAGCTCGTCAAGCAGCTGAATTCCACTGAATTTCTCGCCACCGAAGGCACGCGCTACGCGTTTCACGGCGCTTCGGTTATGGACGCGGTGGAAATCATGCAGCAGGTGACGTTTGACGATATTTCCAGCCTGTTGGAGAGCGAATTCCGCATCGATAACCGAACGACATCCATTATCGACCAGAAGGCTGAAGCAGATGCCTGACTGGACGCTCGTTACCGGAGCAAGCGGAGCGATTGGAGGAGCAGCAGCCGAACGGCTTGCTGCCTCCGGCCGCCCGCTTCTGCTTCATTATTACAGGGGAAATGAAAAGGCAGAACAGACAGCGGAGCGCTGCCGCCAGAATGGGCAGCAGGCAGAAGCAGTCTACGGCGATCTTGCCACCGAGGCAGGCCAGGAGGCGTTTATGGCCCGGCTGCCGAAAAATATTGATACTTATATTCATGCTGCAGGCATGGAGGAATACATACTGTTTCAGGAAACCACCTATGCGCACCGAAATGCCATTATTCAGACAAATGCGATGAGCGCGATGGCTGTCAGCCGGGCTCTTCTTCCGGAAATGCTCACCGCCCGGCGCGGGACAATCGTTTTCGTAAGCTCCGTCTGGGCCCGGGAAGGGGCAGCGATGGAATCCACCTATGCAGCGGCGAAGGGCATGATTGAAGCCTTCACCCGGTCGCTCGCCAAAGAAACCGGTCCGTCCGGGGTGCGCATAAATGCCGTGGCACCGGGGGCGATCGCCTCTCCGATGCTCGGCCATTTAACGGAGGAAGAACAGCAGGACGTTGCCGGGCAGGTATCGCTCGGGCGGATCGGCACGCCGGAGGAAGTGGCCGGTGCGGTCGCATTTTTATGCTCGGAGGATGCCGCTTATGTGCACGGGGAAGTGCTCCGCGTGGACGGTTTATTTCCGTCCTGAAGCCCCCGTCGTCTGCTGTTCAAATGGGAAAAAATGACGTACAATAAAAGCAGTAGAGATAAAGAGGGGGACGTCTGATGGCTGGCAACGAATGGTACGTGGAATACGAAATTCATCAAAACCGTCCCGGCCTGCTCGGGGATATTTCTTCGCTGCTCGGTATGCTTGCAATTAATATCGTGACCATCAACGGGGTGGAGGGCAACCGCCGGGGGCTGCTTCTGCGCTGCGACAGCTTTGACCGCATCCAGCGGCTTCGCGCCATCCTTGATACGATTCAGATCATTTCCGTACGGAAGGTCAAACAGCCGGGGCTCCGCGAACGGCTCGCTGTCCGGCACGGGCGCTACATTGAGCGCGATGCCGATGACCGGAAAACGTTCCGTTTCGTTCGTCCGGATCTCGGGCTTCTCGTCGACTTTATGGCCGAGCTGTTCAAAAAGGACCGTCATTATCTTGTCGGTATCCGCGGGATGCCCCGGGTCGGAAAAACCGAATCCCTCGTGGCCGCGAGCGTATGTGCCAATAAACGCTGGACGTTTGTGTCATCGACGCTTCTGCGCCAGACGATGCGCACCCAGCTCGGCGACGATGAGCGAACGAACAGCCACGTGTTTATTATCGACGGGATTGTCACGACGATGCGTGCGGCCCGGAAGCATCGCGACCTGGTGGAGGAGATCATGCGGCTGCCCGCGGTCAAAGTCGTGGAGCATCCGGATATTTTCATCCGCGAAACGTCGTATACGGCGGATGATTTTGACTGCATGATTGAGCTCAGAAATGATGAAAGCCAGGTGATCTCGTACGATACAGTGGATTCCGGCTTTTCGTCGTTTGATATTAGTTAACGTGAAAGAGGCAGGTGAGCCGTTATGGCAGAGTTAGGACCATACCTTCGCGGTGAACGCGAGCGCCAGGGAGCAAGCCTCGAGCTGATGCAGCAGCGCACGAAAATCCAGCGAAGGTATTTGCAGGCGATTGAAACCGGTGATTACGGGGCGCTGCCGGGGGCTTTTTATGCCCGGGCGTTTATCCGCAGCTACGCCGAAGCGCTCGGCCTGGACGCCGAGGAGGTTTTCCGGCAGTATGGCCATGAGCTCCCGGCGCCCAGGCAGGAGCCGACAGAGATGCCGTCGCGGGCGTCAAGAAAGCAGACGCGAAGCAGAAGCCAGCAGAAGCGGCCGCAGCAGAAGCAGAAAAAAACATCCTTTTTGCCCTTTATTTTTGCGCTTATTTTTCTTCTTATCATCGGGGCAGGGATCTGGGTGCTATTCCAAAATGTAAGCAGCGATACAGAGACCCAGCAGCAGAGCAGTGAAGGAACCGGCGTCCAGTTTGAGTCCGGGTCTCCGGAGGAAGACAGCGGAGTTGCGGAGGACAGTGCAGAAAGCACCCCGGAAAATAACGGGGGCTCCAGCGGGGAAGAAGATGAAAGCGCTGAGGAAGAGGAAGCCGCGGACGCTGATGTGCAGCTCGAGGAAACCTCCTCGGACGGGGACAATGCGTCGTATGATGTGATCGGGGCGGAAGCGTTTGAGCTTACGATGAGCTTCAGCGGCAACTCCTACGTGGATATAACGGATGCGGACGGCGAGATGCTTGATATGTTTGCAGAGCAGGCCGAGGGCGATGAGCTTGAAGAAACGTACGAGGCAGAAGAAATCACCGTCAACGTCGGCAACACGAACAACATGGAGCTGACCGTCAACGGCCGGGACTTTTCCTATCCTTCAGATGGCACCCACCAGATTATTACGTTTACGGCAGTGCCAGAAGAATAAATCCGGCCTTCGCTTCTGAAATGTTCAGAACGAAGGCTTTGCTTTGCCATAAACAAATTGTGCGTTTTGTTCCATGGGAAAAAAAGATATGTGATACAATATGAAAGACTGGAATGTGGACGGAATAGCACGATTTGCAAGTAGGAGGACGCCCATGAACTTACCCAATAAAATTACAATTGCCCGTGTGTTGATGATTCCGTTATTCGTGATCGCCGTTCTGGTGCCGTTTCCGTTTGGCACCTGGTCAGTCGGAAACGCCGAACTGCCGGTGCATCATTTCATCGGCGCGGTCATCTTTGCGGTCGCAGCCGGCTCCGACTGGCTCGACGGCTATATTGCAAGAAAGTACAGCCTGGTGACCTCGTTTGGCAAGTTTCTGGATCCGCTCGCGGACAAGCTGCTCGTTACGGCGGCGCTGCTTGTGCTGATTGACATTTCCATGCTTGCGTCCTGGATGGCAATTATTATTTTAAGCCGCGAATTTGCGGTCACCGGCGTCCGGCTGGTGGCTGCCGGGGAAGGAAACGTTATCGCAGCAAGCGGACTCGGAAAATGGAAAACCACATTCCAAATGGTTGCTATCGTGGTGCTCTTGCTTCATCACTTTCCATTTTCCTATGCCGGCTTTCCGGCGGGCGACGTCCTCATGTGGATCGCTGTTATTTTAACGATCATATCCGGCGTCGATTATTTCTGGAAAAACCGCGCCGTGATTATGAAGTCGATGTAAGCTGTATCGGAGGAACGTGTAATGAACGCTGAAATTATTGCAGTAGGAACAGAGCTTCTGTTGGGCCAGATTGCCAACACGAACGGCCAGTATTTATCGAAGGAACTGGCTTCTCTCGGGGTGAATGTTTTCCGCCATACGGTGGTCGGGGACAATGAAACCCGGATGCATGAAGCCATCGGGGAAGCCTCCGAACGGGCGGATATCGTCATCCTGACGGGCGGCCTCGGACCGACGCAGGACGACATTACAAAAGACGTGGTGGCCGGCTTTACCGGCCGGAAGCTGCTCGTGCACGAAGCATCAGCGCAAAAAATCAGGGACTATTACGACCGGACGGGCCGTTCGATGCCGGCGTCCAATATGCGCCAGGCACACTACGCTGAAAACAGCACAGTGTTTGTTAACCAGAACGGCATGGCCTGCGGAATGGCCGTTGAAGAAAACGGCACGCATTATGTTTTAATACCGGGACCTCCCCGGGAAATGAAATCCATGTACAAGCATGACGTGGAGCCTTATGTAGCGGCGCTTGCCGGAAGCGGCAGGCTCGTTTCGTCCCGGGTGCTCCGTTTTTACGGCATCGGGGAGTCCTCGCTTGAAGAGGAGCTGCAGGATTTGATCGAAGCCCAGACGAACCCGACCATCGCTCCTCTGGCCGGCGACGGCGAAGTCACGCTGCGGGTGACGGCGTCCGCCGCCACCGAGGAGGAAGCGGTGCAGATGATTGCCGGCGTGGAGGAGCAGGTGCTCGGCCGTGTCGGAGAGCATTTTTACGGCTATGATGACGATTCGGTCTTTAATCATACGGTGGACGTGCTGAAAGAACGCGCGCAGACAATTGCTTCAGCAGAAAGTCTGACCGGCGGCTGGTTTGCAAAGTCCATTGTGGACATCCCCGGGGCGTCAAGCGTATTCCAGGGCTCGGCTACGACGTATTCCAAAGCAGCCAAAGAGCACATTCTCGGCATCGACCGAACGCTTCTTGACCAGGAGGGGGCCGTAAGCGCAGCCTGTGCAGAGGCGATGGCCGAAAAGGTAAAGGAAAAATTCAGCACCGATGTTGGTATTTCCTTTACCGGCGTCGCCGGGCCGGACCGTGATGAAGGCAAAGAGCCCGGACTCGTCTGGATCGGAGTTTCCGGACCGAAGGGGACGATCTCAAAACAAATTCACATCGCCGGCACCAGGGATCGTGTCCGCTTTATGGCTTTATATGAAGGGTGCCGATTGTTATGGAAAGAAAAGGTGGTAGAAAATGACAACATTCAATGATTTTCAAATGAAGGACGAAATTAAGCAGGCGGTACGGGAGATGGGCTTTGAAGAGCCGTCCCCGGTACAGGAAAAAGCGATTCCCGCCGCTCTTGAACAGAAGGATCTGATCGGCCAGGCTCAGACGGGTACCGGTAAAACGGCGGCGTTTGGCATTCCGATTTTAAATAAAGTAACCGAGGAGCCGCACGTGCAGTCGATCATCATTACCCCGACCCGCGAGCTTGCCATTCAGGTGTCCTCTGAAATCCAGAAGCTCTCCAAGCATTTGAACATCCGCTCGCTGCCGGTTTACGGCGGCCAGTCGATCGGCCATCAGATTAAAGCACTCAAGCAGGGCGTACAGATTGTCATCGGCACGCCGGGGCGGGTGCAGGATCACCTGCGCCGCAAAACGCTGCAGCTGGACAAGGTAAATACTGTCGTACTCGACGAAGCGGACGAGATGCTCGACATGGGCTTTGTCGAAGACATTGAAGCGATTTTAAAGCAGGTGAACGTCGACCGGCAGACGCTTTTGTTCTCGGCGACGATGCCGCCGGCGATCCGTAAGCTGTCGAAAAAATACATGGTGGACCCGGTCACAGTATCCATCAACAAAAGTGAAGTGACGGCGCCAAACATCGAGCAGTCCTACTTTAAGGTGCTCGAGCGCAACAAGCAGGATTCCCTCTGCCGGATTCTGGATGCACGGGACCCGGACCTTGGCATCATTTTCTGCCGGACGAAAAAAGGCGTGGCGGATCTGACCGAAATTCTGCAGGCCCGGGGCTATCTCGCAGACGGGCTGCACGGAGACCTGACCCAGCAGCACCGGGACGCCGTGATGAAGAAATTCCGTGACTCGGCGATTGAATTTCTCGTTGCCACAGACGTGGCCGCCCGCGGCATTGACGTGCAAAACGTCACCCACGTGATCAACTACGACATTCCGCAGGATCCGGAAAGCTACGTGCACCGCATCGGCCGGACCGGCAGAGCCGGGCGCAAGGGCGAAGCGCTGACGCTTGTAACGCCTCGCGAAATGAAGCATCTGCGCTCGATTGAGTCGGAAATTAAAATGTACATTCCATCGCACCGGGTGCCGACCATCGAAGAAGTGGTGGAAAAGCAGCAGGAGGCGTGGAAGCGTCAGATCGCCTCGCAGATGGAGGAGGAGTCCGAGCTCGGGCTGTTCAATGACATCACCGATGAGCTTCTTGCCGAGTACGATCCAAAGGACGTGGTCCGTGCGCTGATGAAGCTGAACTTTGCCTCCACGGTCGGCGAATCCGATGAAAGCTACAGCTTTGGTGAAACCGGCGGTGCCCGCGGCATGACAAGATTCTTTATCAACGTCGGCCGCAATGTAAACATGACGCCGAAAATACTGATTGAAGAAATTTCGAACGCCGTCGGCATCCCCGGCAAATCCATCGGCAAAATTGATATTTTTGATAAATTTACCTTTGTGGAAGTACCGCAGGACAGCGCGCCGTTTGTGTACGAAGCCCTCCGGCACGCACGCATCAACGGCACGCGCGTGAACCTCGAGCCGGCGAAGCCGCGCCCGGCCCGTCCAAACCGGAACACGCAGCGCCAGTCCCAGTAATCCGTTCGCTCTTCAGCGGCCCCGCCGCTGAAGAGTTTTTTTTCCGCCAGCCTGCCAGCGGCCGCATCTTCCGGGAAATATGGAAAAACACGAATAAATGTTCGCATATCTGTTGGCAAATCGAACAAAAAACGATATAATATAGAAAGCAGGAAAACAGCGGGAACGCTTCCTGAATAACAGCAGGCATGTATGGATGCATTCTTCGTGGGGAAGAGCGTATCTGTTTAACAGTATATATCCTTGAAGGAGAGATAAGATGAGCGAAAGAAAAGCCGCATTGGATCAAGCATTGAGCCGCATCGAAAAACAGTTTGGCAAGGGGTCGATCATGAAGCTCGGCGATCAGACCGACCGCCGCATATCCACTATTTCCTCCGGCGCACTGGCCGTTGATATTGCCCTCGGGGTCGGCGGGTATCCGCGCGGCCGTGTTGTGGAAATTTACGGTCCGGAATCCTCCGGTAAGACGACCGTGGCCCTGCACTCCATCGCCGCTGCCCAGCGCGACGGCGGCACAGCGGCCTTTATCGATGCGGAGCACGCTCTGGATCCAAGCTATGCCCGGGCGCTTGGCGTCAATATCGATGAACTGATCCTTTCCCAGCCGGATACCGGCGAGCAGGCGCTTGAAATTGCTGAAGCGCTCGTGCGAAGCGGGGCAATCGACATTCTTGTTATTGACTCCGTGGCGGCGCTTGTACCGAAAGCGGAGATTGAAGGCGAAATGGGCGACAGCCACGTGGGTCTTCAGGCGCGCCTGATGTCCCAGGCGCTGCGGAAGCTTTCCGGAGCGATCAGCAAATCGAACGCCATTGCGATGTTTATCAACCAGATCCGTGAGAAGGTCGGCGTCATGTTCGGCAGCCCGGAAACGACTCCCGGCGGCCGTGCGCTGAAATTCTATTCCTCGGTGCGTCTTGAAGTGCGCCGGGCGGAAACCCTCAAGCAGGGCAATGAAATGGTCGGTAACAAAACGAGAATCAAGGTAGTGAAAAACAAAGTAGCGCCGCCGTTCCGTCAGGCAGAGGTGGATATTATGTACGGGGAAGGCATCTCGCGTGAGGGGTCCATTCTTGATATCGGCGCGGAGCTCGACATCGTGCTTAAAAGCGGCGCATGGTATTCCTACGAGGGCGAACGCCTCGGACAGGGACGGGAAAACTCGAAGCAGTTCCTGAAGGAAAATGAAGAAACGGCCGCGGCCATTGAACGGAAAATCCGCGACCACTACAAGCTCGACGATATCCAGGCGGAACCGGACGAGCCGGAGGAAGAACCGGAAGCTCCGGCAGAATCCGGACTGCTTGTCGAAGAGGAAGAAACAGCAGATACAAACCGTTAAAGCACTGCCGAGGCGCCGGAATTCCGGCGCCTTTTTTCGTGTGGAACAACGTCCGGGCGCGAAGCCTCCGGCGGGGAGGCCGGCAGCACACCGGCCCGGAGTGAAAGAAAACGGTGTCAATCCCCATAAAAGCAGGGATTTCTGCCGGTGAGCTTTCTTGACAGCACCCTGCGGTAAAGATACAATAAAGAAGTGGAACGTTTGTTTTGTTCCGCACTTCGATGAGCGTATTAATTCGCAAGCAGAACAATGCGGACACGAAAAAGAATCATCAATGCAACTTTCGCAACAACCGAAAGTGAACAATCAGATAGCAAGAGGAGGTGACATGTATGAACACTGCAATCATCTCCATTTTGCTTGTTATCGGTGCATTGATAGTTGGTTTGATTGGATATTTTGTCCGAAAAGCGATTGCCGAAGCGAAATTCAAAAGCGCCGAGCACGAAGCCGGCCAGATTGTGAAAGAAGCTGAGCGGCAGGCAGAGACAATCTTAAAAGAATCGCGGTTGGAAGCTAAAGACGAAGCACATCAAATTCGGGCAGAAGCAGAGAATACTCTGAATGAACGAAGAAATGAAGTTCAAAAACAAGAAAACCGCTTAATGCAGAAGGAAGAGAGCCTTGACCGTAAGAGCGAGACGTTTGACAAAAAGGAAGAATCCTTGGAGCGCAGAGAGGAGTCTCTCTACGAAAAACAACAACAGGTTGAGGAAAATAACAGCAAAGTGGAGGAGATTCTCGCCAGACAACAGGAGGAACTTGAACGTGTTTCCGGCATGTCGCGGGAGGATGCCAGAGAGCTAATCCGCCGCGAAACCGAACAGGAAATGGAACACGAAACGGCGCTTCTGATCAAGGAACGCACAGAAGAGGCCAAACAAGAAGCCAACAAAAAAGCGAAGAATATTTTATCCCTGGCCCTGCAGCGCTGCGCTGCCGACCATGTCGCCGAAACGACGGTGTCTGTGGTGAACCTGCCAAACGATGAAATGAAAGGGCGGATCATCGGCCGCGAAGGACGCAACATCCGGGCGCTTGAAACGTTAACCGGTATTGATCTTATCATTGATGATACCCCGGAAGCCGTTATTCTTTCCGGCTTCGATCCGATCCGCCGCGAGGTGGCGCGCATTGCGCTTGAACGCCTCGTGCAGGACGGCCGCATTCATCCGGCACGCATCGAGGAAATGGTCGAAAAGGCACGCCGGGAAGTGGATGAGTTTATCCGCGAATACGGCGAGGAAGCAACGTTTGAAATGGGCATTCACGGACTGCATCCGGATCTTATGAAGATCCTCGGACGCCTTCACTTCCGGACAAGCTACGGCCAGAACGTGCTGAAGCACTCCATGGAAGTGGCGCATCTGACCGCGCTGATGGCTGCCGAACTCGGGGAGGACGAACAGCTGGCCCGCCGCGCCGGACTGCTTCACGATCTCGGGAAAGCCATCGACCATGAAGTCGAAGGAAGCCACGTGGAAATCGGCGTCGAGCTCGCTAAAAAATACAAAGAGCACGAGGTCGTTATCAACAGCATCGCTTCCCACCACGGGGATACCGAAGCAACCTCTGTGATTGCTTCCCTTGTCGCTGCCGCAGACGCGCTGTCCGCAGCACGCCCGGGAGCACGCAGGGAAACGCTTGAAACGTACATCCGCCGCCTGGAACGGCTCGAAGAAATTTCGGAATCCTTCAAAGGGGTCGAAAAAACCTTTGCCATTCAGGCCGGACGCGAGGTACGGATTATGGTGAAGCCGGACGTGGTGGACGATCAGCTGGCACCGCAGCTGGCTAGAGACATCACAAAACGGATTGAAAGTGAATTGGATTATCCGGGCCATATCCGCGTAACGGTGATACGGGAGACCCGGGCAGTGGATTATGCGAAATAAAGCGGTGAACGCCACCGCTTTATTTTTTTATGCTTATACGCAAGAGGAAAGGAAGTCACAGACATGAAATTTTTATTTATCGGCGACATCGTCGGCTCCCCGGGACGGAATATGGTCGAGGAATACCTGCCGCGCCTGAAGCGCAAATACCAGCCGACGGTGACAATCATGAATGGCGAAAACGCCGCGCACGGGAAAGGAATCACCGAAAAGATTTACAAGCAGCTGCTCCAGGCAGGGGCACAGGTGATTACGATGGGCAACCATACGTGGGATAACAAAAATATTTTCGAATTTATTGACGAGGCCAAAATGATGATCCGTCCGGCCAACTATCCGGCGGGCGTACCCGGCGAAGGGATCAAATACCTGCGCATCAACGACCAGGAGGTGGCAGTCATTAACCTGATCGGACGGACGTTTATGGGCAATCCGAACGATGATCCGTTCCAGAAGGCCGATGAGCTGGTCACGGAGGCGTCGGCGCGCACGAGCTTTATTTTCGTGGACTTTCATGCGGAAACGACGAGCGAAAAACAGGCAATGGGCTGGTTCTTAAGCGGCCGTGTTAGCGCCGTCGTCGGCACGCACACCCACGTGCAGACCGCCGACGACCGGATTCTTGACGGCGGTACCGCCTTTTTGTGTGATGCGGGCATGACCGGCCCGAGCGATGGGATTCTCGGCATGGAGCGCGAATCTATCATACGAAAGTTTCAGACAAACCTGCCCACCAAGTTTGAAGTGGCCGAGGGGCGGGAACAGTTAAATGGAGTCGTTGTGAAAGCGGACCCGAAAACCGGAAAAGCGACGACGATTGAACGCATCCGCATTGACGACGCCCACCCATTTTTTGAATAAAAAAGAATATTGAGCAAAAAGCAGGAAAATGGCCCTTCTTTCATGAATTATGCCTAATACAATGGCTTTACCATTGATCCTACGCAGGGAGGTACTAGAAATGGAAGTATTAAAAGTATCCGCTAAATCCACTCCAAATTCTGTCGCAGGTGCCTTAGCCGGAGTTATTCGTGAAAAAGGAGCCGCAGAAATCCAGGCGATCGGGGCCGGCGCGATCAATCAGTCCATTAAGGCGATAGCCATTGCCAGGGGATTTGTGGCGCCAAGCGGCATCGACCTGGTCTGCATTCCCGCTTTTACCGATATTGAAATTGACGGCGAAGAACGAACGGCGATAAAATTAATTATTGAGCCGAGGTAAACGTCTTCCGCCACATCCGGCAGCGCCCGGGCGCTGCCGGCCATTCTATACATATCACCAGCCGGTGGTACTTTAAGGCGTCCATGCGGCGTCTTTTTGTATGCCGGCAGACAATAGAGAGGAGCATACCAATGAAACAACTAATTCAAACGCTAAAACGCATCGACCGAAAGGGCTACAAGGCCTACAACGATATTAAAGGCACGCACGAATTTTCCGATTTTCAGCTGCATTTGGACCACGTGCAGGCCGATCCATTCGCCAGTCCGTCCCGTGCACGGGTGACGCTTTCACGCAAAAAGCTTGAGCTCGGCCCGGAGGTCGAGGAAAGTGACGCGCGCCGCGTGGCGGCCATCGACTTTTTCGCCCTTGCAGTGCAGCAGGAGCTCCACAAGCAGAAGGGCAAGCCCGGCATTATTATCGATGGTCCCGGCCAGGAAATGATCGACCGGACCGCGGTGAAGCTGTCGAAGGATCATCTGGAGGTCCGGCTGTCGATCCACCTGCCGGCCCGCGGACGTACGATTCAGGGCCAGGAGGCCATCGACCGGCTCACCAAACAGCTGCCGGAGGCGATTCAGCACGCCGTGCAGCAGTACTCCAAACAGAAGCTGATCGCCCAGCTGGAGCTTGCCGACCAACAGCAGGCGGTGCGCCGCTACCTGGAGGACAACGACTGCATCGCATTTGTGGCCAACGGCTCGGTGCTCCCGCGCGCAAGCGGCGTCAGCAACCGCCCGATGAGCGGCAAGGAGGTAATCTCGTTTCAGTCGCCGAAGGAGCGCGAGGTAACAATTGAGCTTCCGCACGGCGGTCCGGTCACCGGCATGGCGGTGCCAAAGGGCGTGACGATCATTGTCGGCGGCGGCTACCACGGCAAAAGCACGCTGCTTGAAGCCATGGAGCGCGGGGTGTACAACCACCGCGCCGGCGACGGCCGTGAATTCGTGATTGCCGATCCGAGCGCCGTGAAGGTGCGTGCCGAGGACGGCCGCTCGGTCACCGGGGTGAATATCAGCCCGTTCATTGCGAACCTTCCGGCCGACAAGGACACCTCCTTTTTCACGACCGAAAATGCGAGCGGCAGCACGTCGCAGGCGGCAAACATTATGGAGGGCCTCGAGGCAGGCGCCGGGACGCTGTTGATCGATGAAGACACGAGCGCGACCAACTTTATGATCCGTGACGCCCGCATGCAGGCGCTTGTGGCCAAGCGCAAGGAGCCGATCACGCCTTTTATTGACAAAGTGCGCGCCCTTTATGACGACGAAGGCATTTCCACCATTCTCGTCGTCGGCGGAGCAGGAGATTATTTTGATGTGGCGGATTATGTTATTATGCTTGAAGAGTACGCGCCGTATGACGTCACCGAAGAAGCGCGCCGGATTGCCGGCGAGCATCCGACCAACCGGGCGAAGGAAGCCGGTGAGGCGTTCGGGGCTCTGACCGGACGCCGTATTGCGGTGAACCGCTTTGACGCTCGTAAGGGCAAAAAGGAAAAGGTGAGCGGCAAGGGCCGCGATACGGTCATGTACGGAGCGGAAACGATCGACCTGAGCGCGGTTGAGCAGCTGATTACCGGCAGCCAGACGAACGCGATTGCCGAAGCCATCCGCCACGCTAGCCGGCAGTTCGAACAGCCGGCGCCGCTTCCGGACGTGCTCGACTACATCGAGCAGACGATCGACAGTCAGTCGCTCGATGCGCTCTCGCCGTTTAAAAACCAACATCCCGGGGACATGGCGCGTCCGCGCCGGTTTGAAATCGCATCGGCCATTAACCGCTACCGTCCGCTCCGCGTCGAACGGTGATTTGAGTTTTAACGGTTTTCGGCTTATAATATGAAGCGACGACAAAAATCACGGGCGGCGATACCGCCTGTACCTATAGAGAAGGGAGAGACCACCGTGACTGATAAAAAGCAAACGGATACGTCTGAACAAACGACTCCGGCGGTCGATCCGGCATACGAAAAATACTTTGATTTTTCCAAAGCCGAAGTGGAAAGCAACGAGGACGGCAAACAATACATGAAAATTGGCGGCCGGTCGATCGTGATCAACGACCAGCCCGACCATAAAGCAGGACGCAAGCGGACGAAGCAGGACGCGTCGGTGCACTACGATTTTGACATACCCGAGGATATGCGCGGCATCGGCTACGGCAAAAAGTACCTGATCCGCACGTACGGCTGCCAGATGAACTACCACGACACGGAAAACATGGCCGGCATTCTCGAGGAGATGGGCTTTGCCGAAACGAAGGAGACCGAAGAGGCGGACCTTATCTTTTTGAACACGTGCGCGATCCGCGAAAACGCCGAAAACAAAGTGTTCGGCGAAATCGGCCACCTGAAGGCACTCAAGCGCGAAAAGCCGGAGCTGATGCTCGGCGTATGCGGCTGTATGTCGCAGGAGGAAAACGTCGTGAACCGCATCATGCAGAAGCACCAGCACATTGACATGATTTTCGGCACGCACAACATCCACCGCCTGCCGGAGCTTCTCCGCGACGCCATCCAGGGCAAGGAAATGGTGATTGAGGTCTGGTCGAAGGAAGGCGACGTGATCGAAAACATGCCGAAAAAACGCGCCGGCGGCACGCAGGCGTGGGTGAACATCATGTACGGCTGCGACAAGTTCTGTACGTACTGCATCGTGCCGTATACGCGCGGCAAGGAGCGCAGCCGCCTGCCGGAGGACATTATCGCCGAGGTGCGCGAGATTGCGCGCCAGGGCTACAAGGAAATCACGCTGCTCGGGCAGAACGTGAACGCCTACGGCAAGGACCTCGGGCTCGACTACGGGCTCGGCGAGCTCATGAACGAGCTGCACAAAATCGACATTCCGCGCATCCGTTTTACCACCAGCCATCCGCGCGACTTTGACGACTACCTGATTGAGGTGCTCGCCCAGGGCGGCAACCTCGTCGAGCATATCCACCTGCCGGTCCAGTCCGGCAACAGCGACATGCTCAAGCTGATGGGACGCAAATATACGCGCGAGGAATACGTGGAGCTTGCCCGCAAGATCAAGACAGCGATTCCGCACGCGTCGTTTACAACCGACATCATCGTCGGCTTCCCGAACGAAACAGAGGAGCAGTTTGAAGACACCATGTCACTCATGCGCGAGATGGACTACGACAGCGCGTTCACCTACATCTATTCCCCGCGCGAGCATACGCCGGCGGAAAAGATGGAGGACAACGTGCCGATGGATGTGAAAAAAGAGCGGCTCGCCCGCCTGAATGCGCTCATGGGCGACATTTCGAACCGCCGCAACAAAGAGCTCGAAGGCCAGGTGCTCGAGGTGCTCGTTGAAGGCGAAAGCCGCAAAAACGCCGACGTGCTCTCCGGACGCACGCGCACCAACAAGCTCGTGAACTTCCGGGCGCCGAAGGACGTTATCGGCGAAGTCATCTACGTGCAAATTGATGAAGCCAAAACGTGGTCGCTCGACGGCCATGTTGTGGAATTTGCGGAGGTGTAAACAGGATGGCCTACACGAAAGAAGAAGTGATGCAGGAGGCCGGACGTCTTGCCGAACGGCTGAAGGAAACCGAGGAAGTGGACTTTTTCATCCGCGCCGAAACGCAGATTAACGACAACGTGCGGATCCAGAACCTGATCCAGGAAATCAAGGACAAGCAGAAGCAGGCGGTCAACTTCCAGCACTACGAAAAAACGGAGGCCAAACGCCAGGTGGAAGCACAGATCAACGACCTGCACGAAGAGATTGAAAACATTCCGATCGTCGGGCAGTTCCGCCAGAGCCAGACCGAGGTCAACTACATTCTGCAGCTGATCAGCGACCAGATTACCGCCTCGATCTGGGAGAATGAGGACGACAACAGCACATTATAAAAAGAACCGCTTTCCGTTTAACGGGAGGCGGTTTTCTGCTTTTTAGGCTATTATAAATTTCACATACTATAATTTAGTTTCTTTTACAATAATGCTATAATAAAAAGGACTGCAAAAACGAAGCACTCTCTATTGGAGAAGCGGGTGTGACGCTGTACAATAGATACGCAATGAAACACATATAACGGAGGCTTTTGGATGTCAGAGACAGATACACCGATGATGAAACAGTATAAAGACATTAAAGCGGCCTACCCGGACGCCTTTTTGTTTTACCGGCTCGGCGACTTTTATGAAATGTTCTTTGACGACGCGGAGCTTGCCGCCCGCGAACTGGAAATTACGCTCACAAAACGCGGCCAGAAAAACGAAAACGATATCCCGATGTGCGGAGTGCCGTATCACTCCGCCGAAGGGTATATTGCAACATTGATCGAAAAAGGGTATAAAATTGCGATCTGCGAGCAGGTGGAGGACCCGGCCAAGGCGAAGGGAGTTGTCAAGCGCGAAGTAGTGCGCATGATCACCCCCGGGACGATCATGGAAGGGCGCGCGCTCGATGAGACGGAAAACAACTTTCTCGTGGCGATGGTGCCGAACGGAACGGAAACGGCGTTTGTGAAGGCGGACCTGACGACGGGGGAAGCGGCTGCGGCGCTTTTGTCCGATGACGTCGGCGAATGGCAGCGTGAAATGACGACCGCGCACCCGAAGGAAATTATCGTTCCGGAGGAGCAGGAGGGCGTGATGGCTGACATCTACCGCGGCATGATTTCCACTGGATCGGTGCCGGAGCTGAAGCCGGAATGGGAGGAGCTTACCAGCGCCCTTGAGAGCCGTACGCTCCGGGACGGGGCGGCGCTTCTGCTCGGCTACGTGGAGCGCACCCAGCAGCGCTCGCTCGGCCACCTGCAGCCGTTTATGGTATACGAGCCGAACCGGACGATGCAGCTCGATCTGCATTCACGGCGCAACCTGGAGCTGACGGAGACGATGATGGGCAAAACGAAGGACGGCTCGCTTCTCGGCGTTCTCGACCATACCGTCACCGCGATGGGCGGCAGGAAGCTGCGGCGCTGGATCGAGGAGCCGCTGCTTTCCCGCCCGGCCATCGAAGAGCGCTACGGCATGGTGGCGTCGTTTGCGGAAAACTTCTTTGCCCGCGAGGACCTGCGCGAGCATCTGCGCGACGTGTACGACATTGAACGGCTCGCCGGCAAAGCCGTCTACGGCAACATTAACGCCCGGGAGCTTGTGCAGCTGCGGCGGACGCTGCAGGCGGTGCCGGCGATTGCCGACCTGCTCGAAGGGATGAACAACCCGGCCATCAACGAGCGTCTTGTAGACGTGTCCGCCTTTCAGGAGCTTGAGGAGCTGCTTGACCGGAGCCTGGTGGACGACCCGCCATTTGGCGTCCAGGAGGGCGGCATGTTCCGTTCCGGTTTTCACGAGGAGCTTGACCAGTACCGCGAGGCGGGCCAGAACGGCAAGCAGTGGATCGCGGAGCTCGAACAGAAGGAGCGGGCCGAGACCGGCATCAAGTCGCTCAAGGTCGGCTACAACCGGGTGTTCGGCTACTATATTGAAATCACCCGGGCCAATACCCACATGATTCCGGAAGGCCGCTACGAGCGCAAGCAGACGCTCACGAACGCCGAGCGCTACATCACTCCGGAGCTGAAGGAAAAGGAGGACCTGATTCTCGGCTCGGCGGACCGTGCCGTCCATCTTGAATACGAGCTGTTCCTCGATTTGCGTGAACGCGTCGCGGGCTACGTGCGTCCGCTCCAGGAGCTTGCGGACCTGCTGAGTGAAATGGATGTGCTGCAGAACTTCGCCCACGTGAGTGAGCGGCTCGGCTACGTGCGCCCGGCCTTCAGCGCGGACAAAACGCTTTCCGTACGCGGCGGCCGTCACCCGGTCGTGGAAACGATGCTGACCGCCGGCGAATTTGTGGCCAACGACACCCATATGGATGAGCACGGCATGCTGTTAATTACGGGCCCGAACATGGCCGGCAAAAGCACGGTGATGCGCCAGGTGGCGCTGATTGCGATCATGGCGCAGATCGGCTGCTTTGTGCCCGCCGAGGAGGCGGAGCTGCCCGTGTTTGACCGGATTTTCACCCGCATCGGGGCAGCCGACGACTTAACGAGCGGCCAGAGCACGTTCATGGTGGAAATGAAGGAAACCCAGCAGGCGCTCCTGAATGCGAGCGCCGACAGCCTGATTCTGCTCGACGAAATCGGGCGCGGCACGTCCACGTACGACGGCATGGCGCTCGCGCAGGCGATCATGGAATACATTCATGCCAACATCGGGGCCAAAACGCTCTTTTCCACGCACTACCACGAGCTGACCGTGATGGAGGACCACCTGCCGGCGCTTCGGAACGTGCACGTGCGGGCAGTGGAGGAGGACGGGGAAATCATCTTCCTGCACAGGGTGGAGCCGGGTAAGGCCGACCGCAGCTACGGCATTTACGTGGCCAAGCTCGCCGGGCTGCCGCCCCAGGTGATTGAGCGCTCCGAGACGATTCTGAAAAGCTTTGAGCAGCAGAAAACCGCCGCCTACGCAGCACCCGAGGAACCCGTACCGGAAACGACGGTCCGGGAGACGGAGGAGCCCGAGCAGCTCGCGCTCTTTTCGATCGATGACGGCAGCGCCCGGGCCAGGGAAATCATGAGCGAGCTGAAGCGGACCGACGTGCTCCGCATGAGCCCGATGGATGCGATTGAAAAGCTGTACGAGCTCCAGCAGTACGCGAATCAGGAGGAGGAATAAGCGGTGACGTATGTAAAAAAACTTCCGGACGGCCTCGCCAACAAAATCGCGGCCGGGGAAGTCGTCGAACGCCCCGCCTCGGTCGTCAAGGAACTGGTGGAAAACGCGATTGACGCCGGCGCCACGACGATCCAGGTAGACGTCGAGGAGGGCGGACTGTCGCTCATCCGGGTGACCGACAACGGCCGCGGCATGGACCAGGAGGACGCGGAGCTTGCCTTTGAGCGCCACGCCACGAGCAAGCTGTCCCGGGAAAAGGATCTGTTTCAGATTGAGACGCTCGGCTTCCGGGGCGAGGCGCTCCCGAGCATCGCGGCCGTCTCGAACGTCACGATGGAAACCGGGGACGGGCGCGAGGCCGGCGTGCTCATCCGCTATCAGGGCGGCAAACGCATCGCCTGCACGCCGTCCAAAAGCCGGCAGGGCACCCAGGTGGAGGTGCGCGACCTGTTTTTTAACACGCCCGCAAGGCTCAAATATGTGCGCACGATGAACACCGAGGTGGCAAACGTCGCGGACGTGATGAACCGGCAGGCGCTCGCGCACCCGGACGTGAGCTTCCGGCTGTACCACCATGGCAAGCAGCTGCTGCTCACAAATGGAAACGGCGGCCTGCAGCCGGTGCTCGCGGCCATTTACGGCCGCCAGACGGCGCGCGATATGCTGTACATCGAGGCAGAGACCGACGACTACCGGGTGAGCGGCTGGATCGCAAAGCCCGAGACGTACCGCGCCTCGCGCCAGTACATGTCGACGTTTGTGAACCACCGCTACATCCGGCACTACCCGCTCACCAAAGCGATCGAAGCCGGCTACCATACGCTGCTTCCAATCGGCAAGCACCCAATTGCTGCGCTTCATATTGAAATGAACGTCGGGCTGATTGATGTGAACGTGCACCCGTCCAAGCTCGACGTGCGCGTGAGCAAGGAGGAGGAGCTGCTGCAGCTCGTCGAACAGGCGGTGCGGGAGCGGCTCCAGCAGGAGCGGCTCATTCCGGCCGGCGACCAGAAGCGGGCCAAATCGGCGCCTGCGTCCGAGCAGATGAACCTCACCTTTGCCGAGCCGGCGCCAACACCGGCGGCCGAGCCCCAGCGGGAGGAACCGCCTGCCCCAGCTGAACCGGAGCCGTCCCCGGCGTCGCACGCCTCCGCCCACGAGGCGTCGTTCAGCGACGAGGCCCCTGCCAAGGAGCCGGAAGCGGAAACGGTGTTTGAACATGCGGATGCCTGGCCTGAGGAACGGGAAGCGCCGCAGCCGGAGCCCGAAGCCCCGGTACCGGAAAGCACCGGCCCGGAGCTGCCGGAGCTGCGTCCGATCGGCCAGTTTCACGGCACGTATATTCTCGCGGAAAACGAGGACGCGCTGTACATGATCGACCAGCACGCTGCGCAGGAGCGTATTTTTTACGAATACTTCCGCGTGAAAATCGGCGACGTGGACAAGGACGTGCAGCACCTGCTCGTGCCGATTCTGCTTGAGGTGACCAAGGAGGAGGAAATCCTCATCAACGACCGGCAGAGCGATTTTGAAAACATCGGGATTTTCCTCGAGCCTTTCGGCGGCCAGACGTTCCGGGTGCACGCGCATCCGACCTGGCTGCCGGCCGGCGACGAAGAAAGCGTCATACGCGAATGCATCGAAGAAGTGAAAAACAACAAACGCATCAGCGTGCATGAGCTCCGCGAGGAGGCGGCGATTCTGATGTCGTGCAAGGCGGCCATCAAGGCGAACCGCTACCTGACGAAGGATGAAATCCAGGCGCTCGTCAACCGGCTGCGCACGTGCGAGAGTCCGTATACGTGCCCGCACGGCCGCCCGATCATCATTCACTTTTCCGACTACGACATGGAAAAAATGTTCAAGCGCATCATGTAGCTGCATAGAAAGGGAGAGCGCCGTGATTATTACCACCGCTAAAAAGCCGGACCCGGATGTGCGCGCGGAAGCCGGGACAAAGGCACGGGCGTGGAACGCGCCGTACGTGTCAAGAGAGAAGCGATCGATCCAGCGCTGGCAGCGGGAGACGCAGGAGGATATCTACATTGTGGCCGCAGGCGGCGATACGTACCATCCGGCGGTGGAATCCGCCGAGCCGCTCGCGTTTCACCCGTCGATGGCGTGGCTGCGCGGCCTGCACGTGCACCGAGGCGGGAGCGACCCGCTGCTGGAGGCGGCAGACGTGCAGGAGGGCGATACGGTGCTCGACGCGACGCTCGGCTTTGGCGCCGACAGCATCATGCTTGCTCTCGGCGCGGGAGCGCCCGGCACGGTGCTCGGCATCGAAAAACAGCCGGTCGTGGCATCGCTTGTCCGCAAAGGGCTCCGGGTTCCGGGGGACTACCCCGGCTGGTTTACGGAGGCAATGCAGCGAATCACGGTCGTCCGGGGCGACAGCTATCGCCTGCTGCGGCTGCTTCCCGACAGCTGCATGGATGTTGTATACCTGGACCCGATGTTTGCCGAAGCGGTGGACACAAGCCCGGCGATTGACCGGCTGCGCCCGGTGGCGGCAACTGACCCGCTGACAGATAAATGGATCGAGGAGGCGCTGCGGGTGGCCCGACGCAGGATTGTCGTGAAGGACCATGCGGACAGCCCGCATTTTAAGCAGTACGAGTTAACCCCGGCCGGGCGGCGGAGCGCCGTAGTCCGGTACGGATGGAAGGAGGCATACACGTGAAGCAACCTGTACTCGCCGTCGTCGGCCCGACAGCGGTCGGCAAAACGCGGCTCGGCATTGAACTGGCCCATAAATACAACGGCGAAATCATCAGCGGCGATTCGATGCAGGTGTACGAAGGCCTCACCATCGGGACGGCCAAGCCGACGCTCGAGGAACGCCGGGAGGCCCCGCACCATCTCGTGGACATGCTGTCGCCGGCCACGCCGTATAGCGCGGCGGACTTTAAGGCAACGGCCGAGCCGATCATTGAACGGCTGCACGGGGAAGGCAAGCTTCCGATTATCGTGGGCGGCACCGGCATGTACATCCGGGCGCTCCTGCACGACTATTCGTTTTATGACGCGAAAAAGCAGGAGAACGTGCGCGAGAAGTGGGAGCTGTACGCGCACCAGTACGGAAGCGAGGCGCTGCATGCGAACCTGGAGCGCCGGGACCCGGAGCGAGCGGCCGCGATTCACCCGAACAACGTGCGCAAGGTGGTGCGGGCGCTCGAAATTCTTGAAACGTCGGAAGGTCCAACTTTATCCAAAAAAATGCAAAAAAAGCATTCGCCCTACGCCTCATTCATGATAGGATTAACAATGAACCGTCCGTATTTGTATGAGCGGATCGAGCGCCGGGTCGACCGCATGATGGAAGGCGGCCTCGAGCACGAAGCGCGCTGGCTGTACGAACGCTTCGGCGAGGAAGTACAGGCCGCCCAGGCGATCGGCTACAAGGAATGGTTCCCGTATTTCCGCGGGGACGAGAGCGCCGACTGGGTCGCCGAGCGGATGAAACGCAATTCCAGGAGATACGCCAAACGGCAGCTCACCTGGTTCCGCAACAAAGAGGACGCACACTGGTATGATATTACCGATCGCTCCCGGCCGTTTGCCGACGAAGCGTTTGCTTCGATTCTGCGGCAGTTCGAGCGCGAGCATCGCTAATACATAAATCACTTACTAAGCCCCGCAGTGGAAGGAGATTCAATCATGAAACAATCAGTCAATATCCAGGATCAGTTTTTAAACGTGGTACGCAAGGAAAAAATTCAGGTGACCGTCTTTCTGACGAACGGCTTTCAGCTGCGCGGCCTGATCAAAGCCTTTGACAACTTCACCGTCGTCCTCGACAGCGACGGCAAGCAGCAGCTCGTCTACAAGCACGCCATCAGCACCTTCGTCCCGCAGCGGACCGTCTCCCTGCAGACTGAAAGCGAGAGCGAGGAATAAAAAAGAGCTTCCCCCAAGGTTTTAAGGCCCTCTGTTCCTGAAAAATTAGGAACAGAGGGCCTTTGTAAATATAGAGTATCTTGTTAGTTACTTTTATATTGCAGATTCACTAACAATTATTTCTATTAACGATAAGAGAAAGAAAAAATCTTTGTAAATACATACAATGAAATCGATCAAAACATCATTCTGGTCGATAGCTATATGGAAAACTACTGGAAGGACGCCCCGGGAGCCAGCAGTAGGAGTGTAAAAGCCCTTCATGAAGCATAGAATAATTCCGTACACTGATTATTGATTTCTTGGTTTTTTCGCACTGCCCAAGAGTACCTTAAAAACGTGTATGACTCCTGCCGTGTAACCTGAACCCCAAAATCATCTTTTAGATGATATCTCCAATAATTTCTAATATTAAATCTAGAACTCTAATGTTGCAGTTTTGAAAACAAATGTTGGTCATGGATTTAAATATTGGGCTCTTCACCAAAATATGGACTTGACGAGTTGTCGTCGATGGTTTCCGGTTTCCAGGCGAATCCGCAGGCTGAGAT